>WJLP01000021.1 GCA_014728435.1 Candidatus Uhrbacteria bacterium | reverse complement strand
GCTCAGGCGTATGCCAAGCGCTTTCGCGATCGTGTGGAAGCCGATGAGGAAAATAAAAATCTCTCGGCAAACACTCTGGTGGAGCAGGGCGATCAGAGTATCACTTTGCTCGAGCGCTTGTTGCTTGAGTTGTGGTATCACTGGAAGACTAGCAAGCATCTCGATGTCGAGAATGTGACGCTGTGCGCGGGCTCCCGTGATTCTGACGGCTGCGTGCCCAGGCTAGACTGGTACGTCGGCAAGCTCGACGTCGATTACTGTCTTCCCGGCAGCGCCCTCGAGGACTTCCGTTCCCGCTCCGCGGTTTAGTCTCTTTCTATGCCTTCGAGTAACTCGGAGGCATTTTTGTACGTTTATAACATTGGAGTCTTGCTATATACTACATGTTACAGGTTGCGTGAGTTTAGTTGACCAAAGTCGTTTTTTCCGCCAATATAAGAGCATTATGTCAAATCCTCAAACAAATCCTTCGGCAAGGCCGGATTTCCCGAAAATGGAAGAAGAAATTCAGGAATTTTGGAAGAAAAAAGATATTTTTAATCGATCAATTGAAGAGCGTCCGGAGAATAAGGCTTATACTTTTTATGATGGTCCGCCGTTTGCAACGGGTTTGCCGCATCCGGGGCATTTATTGCAGAGCACGATCAAAGATGCCATCCCAAGGTATTGGACAATGAAAGGTTATCGAGTAAATAGGATTTGGGGTTGGGATTGCCACGGTTTGCCGGTTGAGAATTTAATTGAAAAGGAGTTGGGATTGAAATCCCGCAAGGATATTTTGGAGTATGGAATTGATAAGTTTAATGAGGCATGCCGCGCGAGCGTATTGAGGTATGACCAAGAGTGGCGCAAGTATATACATCGGCTTGGGCGTTGGGTAGATATGGATAATTCCTATAAAACAATGGATGATGATTATATTGAATCGGTTTGGTGGGCGTTTGCGGAGTTGTATAAAAAAGGTTTGGTGTATAAAGATTTCAGGGTGTCGCTGTATTGCCCGCGCTGTGCTACGCCGTTGTCGAATCATGAGATTACCATGGGGCACTCCTATAGAGATGAGGAGGACCCGTCGATAACGATTAAGTTTAAGGTTAAGGGCGAGGAAAATGTTTATTTATTGGCATGGACAACTACTCCGTGGACTTTGCCGGCCAATACGGCGATTGCGGTGAATAAAGATTTGATGTATGTGAAAGTGGAGGTTAAGGGTGAGCTTTGGATTGTGGCGGAAGCGAGGATGCGTGAGGTTTTGGAAGAGTATAAAGATGATTTGAAGATTGTTGAAAAGTTAAAGGGCGTGGATTTGGTTGGTACTGAATACGAGCCGTTGTTTAGTATGGTTGAGGTGCCAGTAGGTAAGAAGGGTTATCGGGTTGTAGACATGCCTTATGTTAGCGCGGATGATGGAACCGGTTTGGTGCATACTGCGCCGGCATTTGGCGAGGAGGATTTTGAGGCATCTAAAGTACATGATTTGCCGGTGCTGTTGACTGTAGATGAGTCGGGGAAGATGATTGCCGAGCTGGGTAAGTTTGCGGGTATGCCGATTAAAGAGGCTGACCCGCTTGTTATCGCGGATTTGGAGAAGAGGGGATTGTTGGTTACGAATGAAAAGATTGTTCATTCGGTGGCCGAATGTTGGCGGTGCAACACGCTTTTGATGTATAGGGCGCAGGTGGCTTGGTTTGTTGACGTGCAAAAATTGAAGTCTAAATTGCTTGAAGCTAATAAAAAGATTCATTGGGTTCCGGAGCATATCAAGGAAGGCAGGTTTGGCAGAGGATTGGAGAACGCGCCGGACTGGAATATTTCGCGGACGCGATATTGGGGCGCGCCGGTTCCGGTTTGGTTATGCGACAGTTGTGATGAGCGGAAGGTGGTGGGTTCTATCGCGGAGCTAAAAGAAGCGGCGGGCAAATTACCCGGAGATTTTGATATGCACCGCCCGGGTATAGATAAAATTGAGTTCAAATGTAAATGCGGCGGTATAATGAAACGCACGGAGTATGTATTTGATTGCTGGTTTGAGTCCGGTTCCATGCCGTACGCGTCGGTGCATTATCCGTTTGAAGACGCGGAGAAGTTTGAAGCCAGGTTTCCGGCGGATTTTATCGGAGAAGCGCAAGATCAAACTCGGGGTTGGTTTTATACTTTGCATGTTTTGGCAACCGCTTTAATGAATAAGCCGGCGGCCAAGAATATTGTTGTTACGGGTATGATACTTGCCGAAGACGGCAAGAAGATGAGCAAGTCCAAGAAGAATTTTACGGATCCGTACGAATTGATGGAGTCGATCGGCGCCGATTCATTGAGATTGTATTTGCTGACATCACCTCTTTTGCAGGCTGAAGCTTTAAATTTTAAGGATGAAGAATGCAAGCAGATTCAAAGATCCATTTTTGGCATTTTGTGGAATGTGCGGCAGTTTTATCTGACTTATGCCAAGGATAGAGATGTGGAAATTATAACGCCCAGAAGTTTACACGTTTTGGACAGGTGGATTTTTTCAAGATTGGAAGATCTAACACGGCATATAACCAAAGAGATGGATGAATATCATTTAAGCAATGCTTTACGTCCGTTAAGGCTTTTTGTTGATGATTTGTCCACTTGGTGGTTGCGCAGATCGCGCGAGCGCATAAAGCAAACTCAAGATTTGGATGAGTCGCTGGATGCTTTGAGGACCTTGCGCGAGATATTGCTTGTCTTATCGAGACTGCTCGCGCCTTTTGCTCCGTTTTTTGCGGAAAAGTTGTATCAGGATTTGGAAGGCGGGAAGATGTCGGTGCATTTGGATAAATGGCCCAAAGCGGATGAAGGAGCTATCGATGAAGGATTGTTAAATGACATGCAATGGGTCAGGGAGGTGGTAAATGCGGGTTTGGAGCAAAGAGTGAACGCTAAATTCCCGGTTAGGCAGGCGCTTGGCGGTATTAAAGTGATGATAAAAAATGAACAGCTTTTTGCCAGAGTGGCTGAAAAGATAGATTTGCATAAATTGATAGCCGAGGAGCTGAATGTACTAACAGTTGAAATCGGAAAAGGTGATGCGTCTTTATCTGAAGATTGGGAGGCTGAGTTGGATACGGAATTGACACCGGAGTTGAAACGCATGGGTTTGCAGCGTGAGGTTGTGCGTAATATTATGTCGTTGCGCAAGAAGGGGGATTTAACTCCGGAGGATAGGATTAAGGTCAGTTTAGCTGCAGAGGATATGGGCATGATTGAGATTTTAAAATCTATGGAGGGTGAGATTGGCTCTGAGACTAAAGCGGATGAGGTTTTGGTTGGTTCTGATGTGGTAGATGAGCCCGGCGCGGAGATGAGGTTTGATGGTACTGAAATCGCCATTGCAATTAGCCGCAGTATATAGTCATGGCCGTGGTTTTTGGAAGTGGGAAGTGACAATCGGCCGATTTCGTTTCGTTAATCAAAGAACGTGTTGTTTAAGGCACGTTTTTGACTTTGTTTAGTCAAGATCTTGACAGAGTGTTAAAATTGCGCTAAGTTTAGCTATTACGTTCTTTCATCGCTTTATTGCGATAACGGACTTTCAAAACGAAGGGAGGCAAAATGTCTTCACAGCAAACGCAAGAGGTACACCGGAAAGAATTTTCTCCCGGCACAATGGTGGGAGGTGACGGTAAAGAATCTTACGAGATTGAAGAGTTGCGTGACGGAGGCGGTGAAGCTTTCGTTTACAGAGGGCGCTCTCTTTCGGATGGTCATCT
>WJLP01000020.1 GCA_014728435.1 Candidatus Uhrbacteria bacterium | reverse complement strand
TGCTGATGGTACCGAGCAGTTCGTGATCGATAGTGAAGTTGACTGCGGCGGTGAGGCTTTTGTTTATAAAGCTTACGCCAAGAGTGATGATCGCGTGGTTGCCATTAAGTTGTTGTGGAAATTGGTTGACGTTGATGAACTGCAACGATTTGAGCGAGTTCGTGAAATTCACGGCATGGTAAACGGTAAAAATGTTTTGCCTTTGGAACAGGCCGGAATTTTCATGGACGGCGAGGACAAGTATCCATATTTTGTTTTTCCGTTCATTTCCGGCGGTATTACGCTGGAGAGGATTTTGGAAGAAAGTGTTGCCAACCTGTCGAGCGGCGAGAAGCTGCGGGGCACGCTGATTCCTTATGAAGATTTGTTGCATTACGCGCTTGAGGCGGGCAACGGATTGCTTACCGTGCATTCCAGCGGTGTGATACATCGTGATGTGAAGCCATCGAATATTTTGGTGGCCGGTAAAGGTTCATCCGCAATCGTGAGGCTGATGGATTTGGGAGTGGCCAAATTTTTTGAGCCCGGAAAAGCGGCGACCGACTACAAGCTTACGCAGCAGGGTTGCTTTAGAGGGACTCCCGCCTATTTGGCACCCGAAGCGGCGGCCGGCAAGCCGAGCGTGTTGGCCGATATTTGGGCCTTTGGCGCACTAATGTATGAGATGGTTACCGGACGCACGGCTTTCAATTTTGAGTCGGGTAACATGATGAGCGTGTTGGCCAAGGTGGTCAGCGGAAGTAAACAGCCAACCTCGATTGGTGAATACTGCGACCATGTTCCGCACGCGCTTGAGGCACTCATCATGAAATGCATGAAGTTTAATCCGGAAGAGCGGCCGCAGAGCATGTCCGAGGTGCTGGGTGAGTTGAATCGTATGCAGTTGAGCTTGCCCCACGTGTTTAAGAGCCAAGCACCGCCTCCGCTTAAGATTTCGGTAAAGAGCGGGTCCGGTATCAACCCGGACGCGGAAACCATGGCCGCGCCTTCCACCCCGCCACATCCCGTTCAAGTGCCGGAAACAAAGAAGGAACCGGGTTTGCGGAAAATGGTGTTGCGATCTGAACCGGCCGCGCCGCAGAAGCGATTGCCGGATTCGGAAGCGGAGCCGCGTTTGGCGCCGGTTTCCACCGGATCTTCAACCGGCAGTTCGGTGCTTTTGGTGATTGGGATCGCGGCCGCGGTGGTTGTGCTGTACTTCGGGTATCAAACTTGGAAACAGCAGAGTGCTCAGAAGGCTGAAACTATTGTTCCGGATCCGATTTATGCGGCTACGCCGGCAAAGCCAACCAAGTCGGCGCCGTTTGTATCGGCCGACACGACCGCCGTCACCAAAACGGCAATAAGTGACGGTGCTGTAGCTTCGGCCAGGCCGGTTGATAGCGCCAAGGAAGTTGCTTCGGCTGAAGCTATTGAACCGGAAGTCGAGCCGGAGCCGGAAAAGACTGCCAAACCCGCCAAAGGGCGCGGGCGCGGAAGCTCTAATACGGGAGCGGCGCCGTTGGCACCGGGTATTGATTACATCCCCGGAGTTGACGGACCGTGACACTCAACCTCCTACGAAAGTGGGGGGTTTTTTTGACCGGGATTTATCAAGATTAAAGCTCAAGGATTAACGGGATTATATTTATATAGTATTTGGAGCTTGAAATTTCCAGTAAACTCTTGTCAGTTTAAAGTTGTCAGTTTACAGTTAGTTTATATGATTGGAATGTTAAGAGGCGAGGTAATTGAAAAGACGACAGGTTTTTTTATATTGGATGTGCGGGGAGTTGGTTATCAGGTAAGAGCGCATTTGAGAATGTTGTCTGATTTAACAGTAGGGGATGAGCCGTCGGTTTATATTTATGAGCATATTCGTGAGGATCAGCATGAGTTATTTGGATTCGCGACGAGGGATGAGTTGGAAGTTTTTGAGATCTTGATAAGTATCAACGGTATCGGGCCCAAGGCGGGTTTGGCAATTTGCGGGGCGGCGACTCCCGCGGAGCTTAGAGAAAGAGTTACCAAGGGTGACGCGGGATGGTTTGCGAGTTTGCCGGGGATTGGCAGTAAAACGGCGCAGAAGATTATTCTTGAGCTTAAAGGCCAGCTTGTTGAGCTTGAGCAAGAATCACAAGATGATATTGAACTGGTTGAAGCTTTGAAAGGCCTTGGTTATAAAACCGCGCAAGCGAAAGAGGCGGCTAAGAGCGTATCGGTTGAAACCATAGATCCATCCGAGAGAGTGAGGGAGGCGCTTAAATATCTGAGTCGCTAAACCCACCCCAAACCCCTCCCTTATCAAGGAAGGGCTTTTGTTAATAAGTCCTCTTGATAAGGGGGATTTAGGGGGGTTGGGTTACATGTGTTAAAATGTTGCCATGTACATAAAAGAGGTGACGGATAGGATGGATTGGGAGGCGTTTCAATCAACGCAGAGATGGATGCAGTTTCCGCAGTCTTGGGTTTGGGGGGAGTTTCAGAAATCCTTAGGGCGGCAAGTGCAAAGATTTGCTTTGGTTGATAAAGAGGGTAAGTGGATTTTGGCCGCGCAAGGCGAGTATCGGCCTCGAAAGTTTGGGTTGGGTTATTGGTTTACACCGCGCGGGCCGCAGTTTCATCCTTCGGTTGGTGAAGATGAGTATCGCGGATATTTGGAGGAGTTTATACATGAGTTGAATGCCAGGCAGGCTGTGCCCAAGTCGCTTTTTTGGCGCATGGAGCCTGTGATTGAGCAAAGAAGCTTACAAAGGCATTTGCCGGCCAGGTTTAACAGAACGAGCGCAATGAATCCGGCGTGCACGGCCGTACTTGATTTAACGAAATCTGAAGATGCTTTACTTAAAGCAATGCACCAGAAGACGCGTTACAACATTAAGGTTGCGGCAAAGCATGGAGTGACCACGCGCGTTACAAATCATCCAAAAGACGTTGATAGATTTTTAAAGTTGATGGAGGAGACGGCCGGCAGAGATAAATTTGTACAGCATGATGCGCCGTATATGGCCAAGACTTTATATACTCTTTCGGCGGCGCATATGGCCCGCTTGAGAGTCGCGGAGTTGAACGGGGCGATACTGGCGGCAAATTTGGAAGTTAACTATGGAAATACTTATACTTATTTATACGGAGCCTCCAGTTCAAAGATTCGTCAAGCCATGGCGCCTTATGCTTTGCAATGGGATGCTATAAGGCAGGCCAAAGAAGAGGGCGCAAAATGGTATGATTTTTGGGGATGCAATCCGGAGAATAAGGCCACGCCTTTGTATAAGCCGAGTTGGGAGGGCATTACCAGGTTTAAAATGGGCTGGGGAGCTAAACGTAAGTGTTTGGTTGGTACTTGGGATCTGCCGTTTAACATTATGTTATATTGGGCGGTGTTTTTTAGGAGATTGATGAGACCGTTTTAAAGATACCTCCTTAATCTCCCTTTACCAAAGGAGGATGTGCGCAAAAAAAAAACGAAGCAGATGCTTCGTTTTTTTGCAGGGATAATCCCCATGTGGTCATTCCGAAAGGAAAACAAAAAATCGCCCGTTAGGCGATTTTAGATTTTTTAGCTTTTCAACTTCTTGCTTTTTTCTTGTCGGACTCTTCGTCTTCGTCTTTTTCTTTTTTGCGTTTGCGCCAAATTAGGAAGAAAATGAAAGCACCCAGGCCGGTTAAGATTGCTAACAACCAGAGCCAGTTGGGATAACTAAGCCAATCGAGCCAACCTTTGACTTGGCCCTCCGGGTTTCGCTTTTCATCGCCGATGTTGTACATGGCTTTGCGCTCAAGCGCGATCGTGTCTGTGGAGTGTTCGTCGTAGATTTCGTCGGTATCTGTAGCTACACCTAAAACACGTCCCGTGTCATCTGTCCCACGTCCAGCGTTGGGGTCCGGGTTATCCTCGGCGATGTCTTCGAGACCCAATACTTGGCCTTCGGGTTGGGCTGGAATTTCTATGTCGCCTTCTGTGCGGTTAGGATCTGTGGGGAAGGCGTCGTCTTTGTCATTTACACCGTCATCGTCCGTATCGTAGTCGGTGGGGCTGGTGCCTTGCGCTTCATCCTCCCAATCATAGAGGCCGTCATTATCGTCGTC
>WJLP01000019.1 GCA_014728435.1 Candidatus Uhrbacteria bacterium | reverse complement strand
GTATTGGTGGGTTGCAGCGGTTCGACCAAGGGCAAGGTCAAGTCGGCCGGGAGTGTTCAGTACTCAGGCCAAACGGAGAGCTCTTCGGATAATGAGCCCGGAGATTGGCCTGCGGGTGAGGATATTGCGCCCGCGCCCGCCGGGGCCGGTGGCGACACCTACGGCAATTCCAGCCAACCCGAGTTGCCGCCCGAGTGCCGAGGCCGAGTACCGGACGGTCGCGAAGTTGGCAGTAACATCACCAGCTGTGTATGCGAGTCCGGCGGTTGGCGCTCTACCTGGGGCACGTACCGCTGGGACAGAAGCTTTCCGGATTGTAAGATCCCCTACCCTGACCAAGTGATGCGAGGCGCGATCGGTGACCCCAATGAGGCAAATCCGTACGAAGTGCGCGCAGACTCGGCGACCGACGGTCGAGTGCGCATCACTCGGGGCGAGAAAAGCACCCAGGTAAGCTGCGCGACCAGGATCCAGGGAGAACAAAGTGTCGCGGTTTGTCAGATCCGGCGTGGAGATGACGACCCCGTGAGCTATTCCTGCGTAGGCCCGGGGGTGCAAGCGCTCACCTCGGACCAGCAAGCCGAGTATTCCGGTGGGCCGCCTTGCGCCTGTGAAACCGGTAAGCCGAAAAAGCTCGGTGCGCCGGAAAACACTTGGCAATGCAAATAGCATTGCCGTACATTCAGACTCAAACCCTCGAGACTATTCTCGAGGGTATTTTTTTTAACTCAAACCACTAAATCCCACAGCTAAGCTGAGCTTTGCCTTATCAGGGGACTTGATATTTAGACTCGTTATAAACGTTATGGCCTTTGTTCTCACAAGAATAAAACTCAGTAATAAGAGCGCGGGCGAATACAAAGTTTGCCCCTGCGAAGTGTATTGGAGATTAGTTACAGCCCGTAGGTTAGGAGTGATGTGACGGCGAAGGGCAATGAGACGATCATGAGTGCTGTGCCGATATGTGTTACGGCCGGTATGCCGAGGAGCGCGCCCAAAAGCATAAAGCCCAAGCCGAGCGATTGTAAAACAAATTTAATTTTACCCGAACCGTTGGCGCTGATGTATTCACCGCGGCGGCGGCGAGAATAAGCGCCAAGCACGATTAAAAACTCAAGAAAGATAATGGTAAAAGCCAGCAAGGGTGATACGTTGCGTACAATGAAAATTCCGGCCACGGATGCCACGAGCAGTTTATCGGCGGCCGGGTCAAGGATGGCTCCCCAAAGTGTTATTTGCTTGCGAACGCGGGCCAGCGCGCCGTCTATCATATCCGTAAAGGCGGTGAACGCAAACAGAGGCAGTAATATGACCCAGTTTTCAGTTAGTACAAAATAAACGTTTAAGGGAGTCAGCAGTAAACGCAATATTGTTATGTGATTAGGCAAGATCCAGTTGGGAATTACAGGTAATAGAATTTTGGCCAAGATTTTGTCTTGTTTATAAAGCACGACCGTGTCGTTGGTCATGAATTTACGATCAGTCAGCCATCCCATAGGTTGTGTTAATATGCTACCATATCCGCAGACAATATGGGAGAAAGAACGTTAGACGCCATTGCGGGTATAATATTTATAATACTCATTTTGGGCATGGAATACTGGGGCTTGGAAATTTTTAATTCCATCATGCCTTTTATCTGGACTTTTGCCATTCTTTTTCATGCTTATGTGTTTGGTAAAAATGTCTTTCCAAAGCGGTTTTGGCTGGTAACGGTCCCGCTCGGATTGGTATTATTTTTAGCGGTGCAGAGCGTGGCTCAAGTTATTTGGTTTTATATGGGCGCGCCGCTGGGGAGTTTGTCGGATGCTTGGTCGATTTCCATAGCCATCGCCGCGTCGCATTTATCCGGAGTAACGGCGGAAACCATATTACTCACTTCGGCTCCATCTTTACCAAAACGGCTGGATTGGGACAGGAAAAGAATTATTTTCGCGGTTCTACTTTCGACGGCGGCGCTGGCGGCTTTTGCTTTTGTTATTGTTTCAGCCGTAAACGCGAGGACGCTAGACGCGATCAGGACTCCATGGCCGCTTTTAGACGCGGGAGTGTTGCCGGCCATAGCGTTACTTTGGGCGGGAGCCGCGCTTTCGGCAATGACAGTAAGATCCATTGTATTTACGACCCTGCATGCAATGCTGGCGCTGGGGGCAACACTTTCGATTGCGCCGATTGTGTATGTAATCGGATATGGTTTTGACGGTTTTTTACATATTGCCGGAGAGAAGATTCTGATGGATACGGGAACACTGGACCCAAAACCGTATTATTACATGGGCCAATACGTGCTAACCACTTGGCTGGCGCGCTTGTTTGATCTTCCGATCGCTCTTATCAGCAAATGGATAGTGCCCACGGCGGCGACTTTGATATTGCCAAGCAGTATCGCGTTAGCTTACCAACGATTCAGCCCGGACCATTATAGCGCGCTTGTATTGGCTCTGCTCCCGCTAGCAATGCTTGTGGCGCCCACGCCGCAAGGCTTAGCCGCCGTTGTAGGTTTATCTGCCGTAATATTGGCAATCGGTTCGGTGGAAAAACATATCCGCATTACCGGGCCGATATGGCTGGGAATTTGGAGTGTTGCCATACATCCTCTGGCCGGCATCCCGTTATTATTGTTTGCGATCGCTTTAATGACGCGGCGCTCCGCGGCAATAGGCGCCAAAGTTTTTTCGTATATCTTGGCGGCTCTCTGCGGGCTAGCGATACCGGCGGTGTTTTTCTTGGGCAGTTATTTCATTCCCGGAATGAGTATTAATTGGGACTTTTCACATATAACCGAATTTTCCAATTGGGCCGGATCATTTACCGCTTTAATCCCATGGCTGGGCAATAAATATGTTTTATGGCCCGCTTTTTCATCTTTAATAAAAGTTTCGATTCCGGCGATAGGCTTACTGCTTGCCGTATCCGCATTCTTCCTGCCGCTTAAGATGAAACGCCGCTCGGCAATGTTTTTAATCGGCGCGGGTTCGATGATCTTCGCGGCCGGACTACTGGAGCATGCGGGTAACTTTTCTTTTTTAATTCAGTATGAGCGGGGTGATTATGCCAATCGTTTGCTGGTTTTGGGTATCATGATTTTGGTTATTGCCGGTATTCCGGCGCTAAGTTATTTGCTGGACAAGGTACGTGTAAGCATACCGATCGCGACCCTGATTACATTGCTTTTTTTGGGAGCCGTGGGCGCGGCCAATGCACATAACGCATTACCGAGGCATGACAGCGTTGAACCCAGCCGCGGTTGGAGCACGGGAAGAGCGGAGATCCAAGCCGTAAGATGGATTGATGATGAGGCCGGCGGTCGTAATTATACGGTTTTGGCGAATCAAGCTGTTTCGGCGGCCGCGGTTAACGAATTCGGATTTAAGCGCTATACAACCGACAATATTTTCTTTTATCCGATACCCACGGGCGGCCCCTTGTATGAGATTTATCTAAAAATGACTTATGAGGATCCGTCGATAGAAACCGTGCGCGAGGCAAGCAGGCTGGGTAAGACAAACTTGGTTTACGTTGTTGTGAATGATTATTGGTGGGAGGCTGATAAGCTGGTGGAGCAAATTTCGGAAATAGCCGAAGAGGAATGGAACATAGAAGACGGCAAGATTATGATTTATAAATTTGATTTTGCGAAATAACCAAATTCGTACATAGTTCGCCCTCTTCGTATAAAATTATTTGTAAAAGTTTTTTTGATAACTCTCCATAACTTTATTAATTTCATGATTGCTCAGAATTGCCCGACCTAGAACTAGGTCGGGTTTTTTGTCTATTTGCTCGGAGATTGCTTGAGAAAGCTTTGCGACGCTGTCCGGAGGAATGAGTGTACCGTAACCACCGAGCAATTCCCCCACTCCACCGATATCTGAGGCGATGATATTCAGGCCGTGGGACATGGCTTCGATAAGGACCGTTGGCTGGTTTTCCATGAGTAGCGACGGGAAGACAAGCAGCGAGGCTCGTTTGTACTGCTCCGCGACTTTTGGATGTTCCAATGCCCCAAGACATTCAATTGATGGATCTTTGAGCTCTATAATTGATTCAAGATAAGGACCATCTCCAACGATTACCAAACGGGACTTGGATTGTAATTTTTTCCAAGCTTTAATCAAGACTTCTACCCCCTTGTCTTTTGAGACTCGGCCAACGTATAAAATTGTTCGCGGCTCGTTGTTTACGGTTCGATGTTCGCTGTTTGCAAGATTGGTCGGATTGGGAATCGTTTTAGTTTCGGTTGTTTGAAAAAGATTGTTTTTGCGATGAAAATCGAGCAGCCACCGCGAGGGTGAGACCGCGACATCCGGCGCTCCGAGAGCCTTGGCGCGTTTACGCGACCAGAAGCCGCGCCACAAGCGACGCAGAGCCGGAAGCGATTCGTGGGCTTGAATTTGGCCGGAGGGTTCAACCATCTGCACATCGTGAAGGATGTGAATCCAACGAATGCCGGCTTGGCGCAAAACCTTCGGAGTTCCCCATCCGCACCCGGTAAGGTTGTGCGTAAGTAAAACATCGGGTTGAAATTTGCGGATTGATTCCGCGACCTCTGCGTTTGGGGCGAGGTCTTCGAAATGAAATATTAATCTTGAAAAAAGATTATGCCGGCTTAGGTTCGCAAAAGGAATTGATGTTTGGCATTTAAAAGCTTGCGACTGATTATTTTCAGGAGCAGAAAAAGGCTCTGGAACCCAGATGCAAACTTCATGGCCTTGAGCCGTCAGCCAATCAACCTGAAGCTTTGCAATTTGCCCGGAGCCGCCGCGCGCGTCGGGCGGGTATGAGTTGGTAAGTACCGCTATGCGCATAATTGTTGGTAGGTGCGGATCAGCCCCTCGACGTGGTTGTCCCAGTTGTATTTAACCGCTTTGGCGCGCGCGGCCTCGCCCAAGCGGCGGCGTAGTTCCGGATCGTTTGCCAGCCGAGTGAGGGCCGCGATTAAATCTTGCGGATTATTGGGTTGAACCAGCAAGCCGCCGCCTTCAGCCACTTTGCGCACACCGGGCAAGTCGCTGGCCACAACCGGATTACCGCAGGACATGGCCTCAAGCAATGCCAAGCCAAAAGCTTCGGCGCCGTTTATGCTGGGAAAAGCAAAAACGTCCATCGTACGGTAGGCGCAAAGCAATTCTTCGGAGCTTAAACGACCGGTAAAGTGCACACGGTCCGCGACATGCATTTGAATCGCCAGAGCTTTATACTGGGCGCGCATGTTACCGTCTCCCACCAAAAGCAGATGCATGTGTTTAGGTAAGTCGGCCATGGCTTTGATGAGAAGATCAATGCCTTTAAATTGGTGCGCTTTGTCTTGAACGCTTACCGTACCGACTACCAAGCAACCGGCGGGCATGTTGAAGCGAGAACGGTTGGGGGCACCCAGGCAATAACAGTCAGTATCCACGCCGAAGGGAAGTTCGGTAATTTTATTTTCATTGGTGCGCAAGCATTTTGCAAAAGATGAGTTTTGCGCATAATCGAGCGAAGAGATGAAGATATGATCGGCCGCGGACAGAGTTTGAGGTTGGATGTATTTACGGTGTAACTTGAAAAAAGCGCCGCGTATTCCGTTTGCCGTGGCATCCATATGCAAAGTCATGGCCAAGCGCTTGATGCGGCCCTTTTTGCGCAGGCGCGCGATGTGTTCCGCGGTTCCGTAATAAGGATAATGCAAATGCACCACATCAGCTTCTTTGACGCGTGCAGATAAGCCGCACAGCCATGAACCGTTGCCAAAGCCCAATGCAGGCAACTCGATGATGTGCTCGGTAT
>WJLP01000018.1 GCA_014728435.1 Candidatus Uhrbacteria bacterium | reverse complement strand
GTAAAAGAAAGACTCGTTCATCCAGAACGAGTCAATAGGCTAATAATACAGTAATTCGTAAACTGTGTCAATTGTTGACAATTGCGGTGATTTAACATAAACTTGTGCCGCTTCCAAGAAGCGCGGACCTTCGAGAATTGAGGTAAAAAATGCGGAGAAACTCGGTAAAAGACGTTAAAAGATTGCTTAGAAAATCCGGAGAATGCAGAAGCGGTTTTGAGGCGGCTTTTGGGCTGACGGCGCTTAGCCCGCCAATGACAGCCTTGATGAACAATGTTATAAGAATGGCCAAACAAGGGTATTTTGTAATTCTGACCGGCCATCACGGCGACTTGATAGAAGCGCCGGCTTTGTTTAAAGAGGCGGCGAGGAGATTGGATCTGCATGATTATATGGAAATCCCGATCAGTAAAAAAGGTATGTTGTATGAAGCGGACGGATACGAGGGTTTGTTTTTTCCGAATTCAGAGTCGCTGACTATAGATGACCAACTGTATTTGACAAACACTTTGGGCAATCATCTACGCCTTATTCTGCTTTGCTTTGAAAATCGCGACGGCTTGGAACCGAATGAGCATTTTCTGAATTGCCTATTAGTCAAAACTGACAGGATTTTGTCTTGGCCGGGATGGCAAGATAGATTAGAGGACCATTTGCCCTTGGTCTGGGCTGCGAAGAGATTTCTGGAGAATCAGGAAAAGATTATTCTGAATATTGATACGGAAATTGAGCAATTTCTATGTTGTACCAGGTGGAGATCGACCGCGCACTTGATTGAAGCCCTGCTAAAAGCGCTTAGCAATCATGAAAGAAAGACCGGGTCGCTCGTTAAGCTGACCATGGAAGACTTTCTTGTTTCCAAGGGATCGCAAAAGACGACGGTCGCCTCAATCAAATAAGACCCCCGCGGTTTCGCGAGGGCATTTTTTTATTTAACATTGTGTATATTTGAAATTGGGGTCGCAACTTTCTTTAATCAGACCATCGTACATTTGGTCGACATAAGATTTGAAATTAGTTTCCGTACTGTAACTGTTCCATATGGGATATGGGCCGGACTGAATGACATCTCTGCAACCTTCAGCCTGGTTCCAGCCGCTGGTACCAATATAAGCAGCGTAAGCCTCACCTTCAAACATAATATATCTGGCACCTCTGTAACATTTTTGTATACCTTTGGGAATACAAGTGTTGTACCAGCGGTTATTACCGCATTTATAAGAACCCGTCCAGCCGGATGGGCAAGATGGTTCCGCGCCGTCGCAACAAGATTGCTGAGTAACAGGGTTGCCTCCGGCGCAACCATAAGGCTCCCTGCTTTCGATGGTTCTGTATTGATTACCATTGGAACAAGTGCCCCATTCGCTATAAGTGAACGATGTACATTCGGGCTGTAGATTTTTATAGACGTTACAGGGTTTCCAAACCCATTCACCTGTGTTTTCATTGCAATAATCAGCATACTCTCTGCCCCAGCGACCAACTCCCAAACCATCGGGGGGCATTTGGCATACTCTCCAATCGGGATCGAGTTCCGGGCAATTGCTTTGCGGGGGCTGGCATTGATTGACCCACTGGCCGTTTTGACAGACATAGCTTCCGGAATAGCCCGAAGGGCATGACGGTTGCGCGCCTTGGCACTCTGGTTCAAGCGCAACGCATTCCTGCCAGACCCATTCTTCTTTGACCGTATCACAATAACTGGCGAATTGTTCACCCGGAGCTCCGGTTGGAGTGGTACATGTACGGTATCCGGAACCGTGTTTTTCAAAACAGATATTCTTAGGTGGTAAAATCGGAGTACTTGGTTTACATTCGCCAAAATTCCATTCTCCTGTTTTGGTATTACAACTATCCGCTATTTGCGTGCCCTTAACACCGTCCGCCGTCATACAACTGCGCGTTTGCGGACCCTCGCATTGCTTGGGTTTGGGTTCGGGTGGAGGCGGGTTTAAGCTATCAGCATCATCGTATAAACCGAAGCAAGTTTGAACCGGCGGTTCACAAGAATTTTGACATTTGATTTTGGCTTTTTCCAGAAGCTCATAGCCGGCTTGGTCGAATTGATCGATATTGCCAACGCAAGCGTCAAATTCTTGCTGGCATGCTTTAACCGCTTCTTCACAATTACCTAAATTGACTCGAAACATCTTGGGACTGAAGCGAATATTAGCCAATTTGTTCATAGAAATAAGCTGGGCAAATTTTTGGCTAAATTGAATTTTTTTAACAAATGTCATTGTTTTTGGAGTGGTTAACTGAAACATTTGTCCAAAACCCAGCGTTAAAGCACTCGCTTGGCGTGACGGCGCGAAAACAATTATGCCTAAAAGCGCAAATGCCGCAAAAGCAGTAATGCGCCCGGTGAAATATTTTGATTTCTTCATAGTAATAGTTAATTGTTTTGTATTAGCCACTAAGGAGTCGGGCTTAAGCCGCCGATGCCGCCGGTGCCTATCGGTTGCATATTCAATCCGCCACCCGTGCCGCTCGGCTGGATATTTATTCCTCCGATGCCACCGGATCCTGAACCTCCGGATCCTGAGCCGGAGCCTTGCTGAGTAGTCATGCCTCCCGGCCCTGGTAAAACCTGGATATTCAATCCGCCAACTCCTCCGGATGATGCTCCGGTGACTTCGGTGGTATCCTCGATTTCAACCGCTCCATCAAATATAACCCATGGGGTGAGTATATCATTTTGCGAATCCATGGAACATTCATTGATTAAAGTATCTGGCTTTGCGCCTCCGGTCCAATTCATGACTTCCGTATTGATTTTTGTTTCCGAACCATCGTAACAGCCACCGTATGGATGCCTGGTTAACAGATCTTTCGCGGAAGACGGAATGAAAGGTCCGCCGGGATACGGTTCGTCATCTTTTGAGCAATCACCTGTACACCATCCCCAGCTATCACGGACTTGGATACGGGGTGTATAACGGCAACGATTTAGCGCTTCAATGTAACAACCGCCTTTTTGTGCAAGACCGGTAACGCATTCTTCATCGGGGCGCGGGCAGTCGGTATTGACCGAGCAGGTGATATCCGTGTTTTTTGAACAGCGCCCGGTAGTACCGCAGACGGATTCATACGCGCTTAGACTTTTATCATTACATCTGTAAACATGCTGGAATTCGAAGTAACCTTGCCGGCAAGCTTGGGTGGAATTACCAAAGAAGATTCGCGGTTCACAAGAATCGTCATTGCCACAGTCAATATCCTCACGACAGGTTTTGTATGCCTGTTTTTTACAGTTGCCGATCGGCATGCAGGCACCGGCACCCGGAGGGCAATCCGCATCCGAGCCGCAAGCCAAACCGGGCACGAATTCGCATTCTTTGTCCGTATTGCAAACGGGCTTGGAGTTTTTCATTTGCGCGTTTGTTATCTCTTGGACAGTGCCATCCCCCCAATCGACGATGATGGAATCAAGCGGACCTTGGTTATGCATGGCCCAGGCATAGAAACGAATTGTGGCCAAGCCGCGGCCGCCGCCATAGTAGACGAGACCTGATGGCAAGCCGTCCACGCTGAAAGCATCCACGATGGCCAAGGGCTGGGCATTGGAATTCGAGCCTGCGCGGGTCATGTCGGGCGCGGCTACTTGCGGCGGGCGGGGGCGGTACCAGGCCGAGTATTCACGATTTAAGCGCTGGACCTTGCCGCCCGTTAAGTACCAAAAAGTATCAAGGCCGGAAGTAACATCGGTTGCGGACGGGGCGGCGAGTTCTTGGTCTGATTTGTTGACATGATCGGTTGAGACAGGGTCGGAAACGTTATAAGTTACCAAACAATCATCGCGGCCATCCGCGCAAACATCGCCACGAGGCACGTAGCCGGCGCGATGAGTGCACATGTTATCGTCTAAGTCGGGATCTTCATGGTTGCGGACACCTGTTGGAGCTTGGCATTCGGGAATAGGCACCCATTCGTCATCAATATAAGTGGCATTGGCTTTGCAGTATTCGGAAGGGAAGCCCAACGGATCGGGCATTTTGTCGGGATTTAGAGCATCCGGCAGGCCGATATTGCAATCATACTGACTCTCTTGAACCGTGCCATTACGCTTACCTCCCACGCAACGACAGGTGTTACGATAGTTAATTACGGTTGAACAATTTTCACAAGTAATTGGAATGTTCATTGCTTCAACACCAACTTTTGGTTGAACGTACGGCTCTGTCCAAGTATATTTTTCCGGTGAATTGCTACCGTATTTATCGGCATCGAGTTGATATTCTTCGTCGTTAAAATCGATTCCGCTCCATGGCATCAATAATGGCAGATGATCTGAACCGTCTCCATCACCCCAGTCGGCTTTTTCATCCAAACCGCTCCATATATCGGGGAATCCAGCCACAACGGGGTCTCCCTGATTAATAAGCACTATACTTTCCGCTTCACCATCAACAGAATCCGTATCTGTGCCTCCGATTGGCGGTTCGCAGTGTCCGGGTATATAAACCGTATACTCTTCTCGATCCTCTTCACGAGGTACCGCGGCTGGGATTGCACCGGGATATAATTGTAATTTTGAGTCATCCGATGTTAAAAACGTACCCCAGCCGGTCTTCTTGTAAAAATTTTCCTGCATATCGACCAAAGCCTGATTTTCATATGCTGCCTTTCTGGTCAATCTTTCTTCAACTATCTCAGGGTCATTGTTACCGGTATTTTCTTGAATATAGGATGTCATTTTTTTGTATAATTCAAACAATTCGCGCGACATGCCATAACCTTCCCAATATTTGTCGAAAAAATATCCACGATCAGGTAGCTCAATATCTACGGACTCGGGTTGACTATAAGTTCCGTTATTTACCGCCAATGGAAAGATAGTAGTAAAGAATAATTTATCAGCGCGCCAAGGGAATGTATCATTTAACCTTTTTTGATTATTCGCGCCATCGTAATAATAGGCAATGGATTCGGCAATATCCACCGGATCAAGAAAACCGCTATTATAAAATACATTGGGTGCTTGATAATAATTACCCCCGTGTGGGTTTCCCGCAATAAAGTAATACAGCATTTTCATCTTTATACCATTATTTCCACTATCTTTTTGATAATCAATAGCCGCATGACCTCGTGAGAGAGTGCTGCGTATTTTGGGGTTAACGGCAAACGGTGCTACAGCGGCGGTGCGTTGTTTTTTATTAACAGTGGTATCAACAATACTATCAAGTAGCTCGGCATAACCGTTGGGCGATAGCTGATACGCTCTTTCGCAGAAACTTTCACAATGAAGTATTGAGCTTATAAAAGGTCGGAAGAAATCGTTTGGATCCTCTTTTTGAAATGTATCTTCAAAGTGTTTATAAATAGCATAGCAAACATTGTGCCAATAATTATCTTGGCAATATGTAGTTTCTTTTCCCCATTCTGATATATTCTTAGTTGTATCTAGCCCGTAGTGTTTATAACTCGGGTCTATTGGATACCAATTAAGAAATTCCTCCTCATAATCACCACTGCCCGTGCCTATTTGTTCAAATTTAGCGGGTTCTTGATAAGAATCCGGTAATTTATTGGTATAATTAGTTAATTGAGTTTTAAAAAGTAGCATTGGCAATGCCATATCTTCTTTAAATACCTCGGGTTGCAATGGAAGACCCTGTCCATCACTATAACTGATAAGTTCCGCCCCCTCATCCGTAAAGCGTCGGCCGGTTGCTCCGCCCAAGTCTTCCGTTCCCCAAAACTCAAACTCCGTGAATGTACAGTCTTCATTTGTTTTACAGCGGGACAACGGATTAAATTTAATATCCGGATTTTTACCTTTGCAAAAACCGGTGCCCGGATAAACATCCCGATACGGGTCTTCAATTTTTTGTTGGCTTTGAGGGTCATTTGTTGTGCAATAGCCACAAGGCGGATATTCAGAGGGCGGGGGTTGGCAGGTAAAACAGTTTTCATCCGGTCCATAAAGATCATATAGATAAGTATCGATATCTTGTTTGATTTGCTCATATGCCTGACTACCGCAAGCTTCAATCCTTTGCGGACACTCCATACTATTACCTGAAATGTTCGCGCATTGCGCACCCGCATTGACAGCGCTCGGGTAGCAACGATTAACGCTTAAAGCATCTGCCGTTTCTTGGCTAAAATAACCCAACTCAAAATACTGTGGCATGTTGTTATTATCATATAGCCTATCTAAAGCATCTATGCCCGGGTATCCATAAGGCTCGAGCTCCGCCTGCAATTGAACGAAATCCATCTGGTTTTTTAAAGCTGTAATAATCTCACCATCAGGTCTTATTGGATCATCACCGCAGGTGGCAGTGCCGGTATCTAAATTGATATTTGTAGCTCCGCTTTTGGTAATTGCTTCTAGCATCATATTGTAAACTTGATGCCATAAATCGAACTCATGAGACGATTGAAAAGGTCCTTGTGTCGGGTCATCCACAGCCACTATGGGCGTGCCATCTGCATGTTCAGGACGAATTGGGTGCGCAAAGTATTTATCGTTATTCGTGCAGTTAATCATTTTAAATTTTATAACTTCATCAGGTTCAAAGCCATTTTTTATTTGGGATTCTTCTTCGCGCCAACACCAAGCACGTTGCCATTTGCCGTCATCAACTGTGAATTGACAAGTGCCGAAATCTTGTAAGGGAATGCTAAAGATCGCTTCTCTTTGCCTATCTGGCATCTTCTCACATGATGTTAATAAAGGTGTTAATGTAGCCTGTAATTTTACCGAATCGAATTCATATTGCATCGCCGCATTGTGACAAATTGGATCGGTATTGCGAGCAGGGTAAGCAATGTCACCACAATGCAAACCGCGATTTACGCCTGATAAAGTATTACAGCGCCAGTTTTGGTTTTTAATGTTGACATCGATATCAGGGTCGCAGGTAGCATACTCCCCGCAAGCTTCTAATCCTTGATAATTGTTTGCGTTATCAGGGCAGGGTTTACCTTTTTGTGAACCTTTAACGCAAGTCCAATCGCCTGATTCCACAGCGTTTGGATCCCAGCGGTAAACTTTGTAAACGCGGGCGAAGAGGTTTGTGAGCGGGACCCAAGTATTTTGCTGGCTTAAAATCGCGGCAGTAGTAAGACCGGAGTCAATGAAACCGGGGGCTTTGTTTAAAGCGCCCGAGGTGGGCACGGAAGCGCCCAAGAGCATAGGGTCGGAACCGATTTCAGCCGTGGCCAAGGCCGAGCCATGCGGTTCATTGCGTGATTCGTAAGTTAAGCCCAAAACAGGAAGCAAGAAATTACCCTGCGACCAAACACGATCCATAAAGGCGGCTTTTTCGCGTGATTCGGGAGAGATGACTTGACCGACCTCACGGCAGACATCGGCGGTTACGGTATCCATACGCATGTAAAGCCAGCCTGGGTCCGCGGGTCGTTCGGTGGGCAGACAGGTGGTAAACCAAAAGCCAATAAATTGCCAAGGCCCTTCGAAGCCATTATTTTTAGCTTCGTCGGGTTGCAGGCGATTGTCGCGTTTATTGACGTTTTGAAACACGGCGCGAATTCCAAAGTAAGGTGAACTGGAATTGCACTCATGCGCATAATATGATTTATACTGTTCTTTGAAATTAAAGTTTTCCAAATTATTAGCAGAAATTGTAAATGGCCAACGGAATTGCTCTTGACCACTATTTTGATAGCCCGTTTCCCAATATTTGTAATAGCAAGATCCATCCGTACCAATCGCGCACTGCAATCTAACTGGAATACCTTGCTCATCGCGCAGTACTTCTTCCGAGCTTCTATCCAAAACACCCGGGAAGTTGGAAGTAAACTGCGAGTAAAAATGTTGAGAATTTTGTTGAATTTGTTGCAAGTAGGCTTGACAGGAAAAATCTTGACCCTCAGATTGATCTATCGCGGGATAATCCATACCAACCCATTTGGGATTCCATTTGCAGGCACTGCCGGCCGCATAAGGCATAATGCCAAATCTGAATAAACCGTAATTATAATCGTAGTGATTTTCATTAATCCAATCAATGCCCGGCCCACTGGGAATAAAATATTCCATATAAGAATTAGTTATGCTGTCACCCGTCATGATCCAACGACCTTCTTTGTCGTTAAAATCATAATCATCACCTTGATTTGGACGACCTTCGCATATTGTTGTACGACGGCATGCAAACCTTAAATTTTTAGTTTTGTTGCTTGGAATCATTTCCTCTTTAGATAGTGGGTCGCCATTTTTATCTTTTTCGATAATAATATTATCTAAAGTCTCTTCCTTTTCACTGCCTATAAATGTAATATTATTTTTTCCATCTATAGCTATGTTGCTACTTTTACTTTCTTTGGGTGCCCACCAAACTTCGTTACGCGCGAAAGCGAATTCCCATAATTCACCCGGCATCCAAAAATCCTCAAAAGCGGAATTATCAGGTTCAGCGTCGTGGCGTATTAAGGTGGAGGGTGTTTCCAATCTTTGTTCATTGGCGCCGCTCATGCAGTAATATTCGCCGCTGCCTTGAGGTGGCAGGTAGCCGGCCGTGGGCGCGTTGTGTTTGGTGTCGTATTTACCGCCAACAACAGCCATGGGGCTCCAAGTGAGGCAGGGCGCGCTGTCTTGAGAAACGCCGTCAGTGCGCGTGCGGTCGCGCTCCAAGCAGTAACCGTAGAGTCCATTATGGATTACCACATCTTGGATTGACGCGCAGATGCTCGTTCCGCCGCATTGACTGGCTTCTTGAGCCGTAAACTGTTGCGAAGCGTTGGCGATTACTCTGTCTGCCGCGTTAACCGGCACAAAGCCTCCGGGTACGCAAGCTTCGCCCTCGTTATCGCCGCCAACACAGATTCCAATCGCCGGAGCTCTGCCGTCAACCGCGTAATACTGTTCCAAACCTGTTTGATAACGAACTTTGCGGTATGAACAAGAACAATCTTCGCCATACACACAGGCATTGGCATTATCAAAGCCTCCCGCTATTTCAACCGGGAGCGGAGGATTTGATTTTTCATTCCATTCTATAACATAAGCGTTAGGCAATGGAGACGTTTCTTCGGGGAACAGTTGGCACTCGGGCGAAGGCATGGCCGACTGAAGTAAGCTGTTTTGCCTTGATGTGTTTTGCTCCAAGAAATATTTGTAAATCTCTGTTATATCACGTGAAACGTCTGTTCCCTGCCCGCCGCCGGCAACATAAGAGAGGGCTTGCGGTTCGTTGATGGAAAGATAGCAATTCGTATCCTCTAAAATATAACCAATTCTGCCGGTACGAGTGTCACGACATAAATTCAAATTCGGATAAGAGGGATTCGGATCCAATACTTCGATGGGGCCATCTGCGATAATGGGGAGCTGAGCCACTAGCCTCTTATCCTGCTCGTATCTGGAGGCCGTGTCTCCGGTTAAAATATCACTACCTACCGCTCTGCTTTGAATGTCCGATAAGAGATATTGGTTAGGTATGGTGTAGCCGGAATAATCCATAGAGCCATAACCGACTTGGCGCGAACTGTAAGCTTGCATGGAAACGAATTGCGCAGGTGTAAGAACTTCCTCGGTATTGCGGTCTGTGAAATCCGCGCAATAAATATCATCATTTACGGAGCTGTTACGTTCGCATAATTGCAGATCACTGCATTGAGTTACGTATTTTTGTTGAGCCTGATCGTAGATGGTTTCACCGGTCGCGCAACCCATCCATCTGGCGCATTCACGGTCGAGTTTTACTTTGATAACTACGTTGGAATCGTTTTTGCGTCCGCAGGTACCTACAACAAAACCATCAACCTGCGGTTTGTTTGGCATGCTGCTTGGAAAAAGAGCGATTCCTTCACGAATACAATCGGCATCAGTGTTACAAGAATTATTCCGATTTTCGTATTTAAGAAGTTCAATTGAGTATTTTTGAGTTTCGGTTTGATTAACCGCGGCGCTTGTTACAATGCTGACTATCTCTTCCATGGTAAGTTGCTGTTGAGGGAAAGTTGGACTCTTGATGACATAATCGGTACAAAATCTGCAGTGCGGATTTCCAGGGTCGGCTTCGCAATCGATGGGTGTTTGCGCGGCGCCGCGTTCGTCTTGGATCAGATCGTATGTGGCTTGGGAGTTGGCAAACAAGTCACTTATGTTTTTATTGTTAAAAAGCACGCAACCCGCCAGAGGCTCCGCAGTGCCGCCGCAAGAATTGGTGTCGATTTGGCGGGAATTAATGAGGTAATACGAGCGTCCGGTGGAGTTATCAGAATCTGAAGTGTCGTTGGGATCAACGAATTCGGTGCATTCGCTTTGGTCCACGGGGCATTTACTGACCCAGCCCGTGTATTGATCTTCGCCCGTGAAATAGGCGCCAAAATTAGTTCCGTTTTTTAGATACGGAGCTTTGTTTAAAGCGTCGTCGCCGGGGTAGCACGGGATATCCGTGCCGGAGCGGAACCAGCCTCCGTAAGTACCGGCAGTGTAGATGCCGACTTCAGGATTGGCTGATATTTGTTTGCCATCGCTCCATTCGCAAGTGTGATTACCCGGATCGCGGAAGTATTCGGTAACGTTGCCGGATTGGTATTTTTCGCAGTGCAGTTCGTCTTTGCGACAAGCGAGATTGAGTGATTCGTCATCATTATAATAAGCGTCCCAATCGTGTTTGAGCATGACAGTATCGAATTCGTAGATGATGTCTTGGTTTTGCAGGATTTCGGCATTGGCCGGATTATTGGGATCGATGGTTACGTCCGTGGGCTCCAGGCTTAAGCGGTCCTGTGTAAAGACGGGTTTACCAAAAGCGCGGCAGGAATCTTGTGATTCGTCACAGCGGGCACGTGCGTCGTCGATAGCGTAATAATAACGCCAAGCCGGGCTGGTTACGGACCAATCGCCCAAGTATTGCTCTTCATAAGCTTTGGCGTCGGCGTCTTCACGCGGTGAGGGGCCGGGGGTTCCGGTGATAGTGCGCGTTTCGGGATAAGGATTGCTTACACTGCGTGTGTCGATGAAGGCTTTACAGCCGATGGAGTCGGCGCGGCATAAATTTGAAAAGCTCTTGGCGAATATCTGGTTGCCGTCGCGGTCAACGTATTCGGCGCAACCGAGCATAGCACGCGGTTCGGGCGTACCTTCGGCCGTGGCATCGCAGGCGGCGGGGATTGTCCAGCTGTTTTTAACCAAAAAGCGCACATCGTTTAACTGATCGAATTTGACGGTGTCGATGAAAAGCGAGCCCATCGCGGCGGGGCCGGCAAATGAAAGCGTGGATGTGGCGTCTTCCACTTCGAAAGGACCGAGTTCAAACCTCTGCCAGATGAGCGTGGGTTTAACTGTGCCTATGCTTTGGCCGTCGATGCTGACGGTTAGATCTTCGGGTTGGAGAGCTTTGGCCCAGAAGGAAACTCGATAAAGCGAGCTGGTGGAGTTAATCGGGATATCGACTTGAGCTTGCACCGCACTACCCGCGCCGGAATCGACGCGTAGCGAGTAATCGCCCACGAGTACGGTTTCTTCGGAGCGGGTAACGATTGACCCGGCGGTTGAGCTGAAACCGGCTTCAGAACCATCAGCCGCGAAAGACTGGAAGTATGTTTGCACCGCGTTGCGCCCCGTGGGGCCCAGGTAAGCACGGCAACCGCCGGCCGCCGCACCGCAAAGAGAGCTTTGTTCGGGCAATGCGTAATAAAGGCAAGACCTGGATTCGGGCAAATATTCATGACCGCCCGTCTTTTCACAGTCAATTTGGGAAGAATCATCTTTGCGGTAAAGCGTGCAGGTATCATCCGAGCTGATGGTTTGCGAGTAATAAGCGTAGTACACCTCGCCGGCTTCATCATAAAATTGTCGGCAGTCTTGATCGGCGCCGGAGCTCCACAAGTCTTCGTCGCAAGAATCCGGATCTTTTATGTCGCCGAATTCCGCGCCTTTTAACATGACGGCGGGTTTATTGCTGGTGTCTGATTCGGCTATTAAAGCCCAAGTGCGCAAAACATAACCCTCCTCATCACTGCCTTCCCAGGTAAAGTAGGTACGCGAGAGATCGTTGGGTTTTTGGCAGGATCTTAGTTCGTCATAATAAGCAACCGTTTCACCGCCTTCTTGCGAGGCTTCCATGTTGGTAAACGGCTCACAGCCAACTTCTTGCAGAGTGCAGGCCGTGGCCGTGCCGGGGATGAGGTAAGCTCTACCATCATCCGTGGGGTCGCTGAATTCGGGATGGATAAGATTTTCCACCAAATCGAAAGATGATGCCAACTTGCGGTACTCGCCATAGCCGGAACAAACCGACGGGCAGTAATCTTTGGCGGTTAAAGTTGCCGGGATTTCGGGCGCGGTTGGATCATTTACAGAAGTGTAACCTTGGCAGCCGACTTCGGTTTGGCGGCAGACGCGGGCATAGCCAGCGCAAGCAGGGTGGTCTTCGTCATCATTGCCGGTACATTGGTATTCATCGGGCGCGATCTTGATGTGGCTTTCTTCCAGATCGGCGGCTTCATCGATATAATCTGTTGCATACTCCCCTTCTTCCAACTGCAAGGCGTCTATATATAAGAAGTCTGCCAAATTAATATAAACGCGAGCCATCTTGACATCCACGGGGGAAACGAATTGACAAACAAGCCTATGCCATTGCTGATCTCCGGGAGCTTCATTAAAAGTTAGACGATTATTTGATCCATCCCAGTAGCAATCTTCAAAATTTGCGGGTTCGGTTGTGATACGATTAGCCGAAATTAATTCCTCGTCATTAAAGAAGTCGATATTTACATGGCCCGAAGTGGTTCCGTAATTCTCTTTGGATTTGAAGTAAAAAGACAAAACATAATTTCGGTTAGGATAAAGTTCGAGAGCTTGGATAAAAACGTCATTATCCGCGGATTCCAATGTCAGAGACCTGGCTCCATTATACGAATCCGAAGTGGAATCAATATTGCTGTAAATGGCATTTGTAGAATCCCAGGCATCAACTTCTTGTAAAACCATTTCACCGTTTTGTTCTGTTTCCACGACATCTTCAAAGGAACCGTTTTGGATGAGATTAAATGCCTGTTCGCCAACTTCAACGTTTAAGGCTTTGGTGCAACCGGCCGCGGCGCAAGGCTCGGCGGTGCCGTCGAGGTAAACTCGCGGGCCGTCGTTTAGTGTACCGACCCAGAGGCCGTCGGCCGTGTCGGCCGTGGGCGCATAGCGCAAGGTGGAATACCACATACAGCCGATATTTTCTTGGGTGCAGGCACCGCGCTCCACGGTGTAACGCAAAGCGCTTAAATCTTCGCCTTGGGATGAGACGTATGTGCGGCAAGAAGCGTAATGCGCGTCGCATTCGGGCGCGTCGAATTTATAAACCGGGCGTTCGGCCAAACAATAGCCATAGCCTTTATTACAGTCCCCGGTTTGATCGGTGCCCAAACAGGTAACCATATCACCGCATTCTTCCAGCCTGGTTCCGATCTCGGGCATTAATGAGTTGCCATAACCTTCGGAGCGACATTGGTATTTGGGTGCGGCAAGTATCCAGTTTGGGTCGATGAGATGGCACCAAGGATGATCTTTATCCAGTTCGCCGTCTTCGTTGCAATTGTAAAAGCCGCGGATGACTTCGCCCAAGGTGACGTAACTGCCGTTATGTTTGGCGTTATAAGGAGAGTTGGCGGCCATCTCAAAGCCGATAGGTAAGATGCGAGCCAAGCGCAGTTTTTTAAGATTACCCGCGCAATACGCACGCTGATAGCAAGACGGGTCGGTATTGTTGGCGATATCGCTTTCAGGAATGAGTTCCCAATCGGCGTGCAATCCGGTGCTATTGGGATTGACGGTTGCGTTTTCATTGCCAATGCCCGCGGCTTTGCCGATCGTGAGCGCGCCGTCGGTTGTGCCCATGCCAATGGCGATGGCCAATTGTTGATCCATGGCGCAATTCCACTTACTGCGTACATTTGGGCACAAGGAGAGTTCGCTTATCAGATCTTTGTCTTTTTGGGAGAAATAGCTGGGGATAATAAAATCACCCAAAGCTTTGGCAAAAGCTTGACGTTCGTAGAAATTTTGAGTATCACCTGTAGCGTCTTCATTAACTAAAGATTGAAAAATAATATTATATTTTTGAGTGTCTCCCGTTGAAGAACCTGAAACTTCAGGGTCAGGTGCTAATAATTTTTCCAAAAATCCCAAGGCTAAACGGCTCGCAAAAGTTTGAACAGTAACAATCCCTATACCCGAAATTCCGGTTTCAATAAAAGTGCTGATCATGTAATCCTCTCTTTGATCTTGAGACCTCATAGCCATGGCCACTGGATCTACACTCCTCATGCTTTCATTGGCAAGCATGCTGGGCCATGTAATTTTTTGCGTAACCTTGTCGATAATAGGGTGCATCCCTTCAGTTTCTTGGCGTGTTAATTTTGCGGCGCTATGTTCACCTAAAATCGCCTCCGTGTAATTTGAGTGCAATTCCAATCCCACATGAAAGTCATTGCCATTAGGATTAAATCCTTCGCGATGCATTGTTAAGGCTTCTTCAGAAGAAACCATGTCGCCGATCGCTTCAAAATTCTCTACCATCTTGGAAAACGTACATGTACCGGGTGATAGAGGTGGTATACCTGGAAATCCAAATCCTAGCTGAATATCCAAAGGGCTGGGCTTATTACACAAGGTTGTAAAACCGAATTCGGTTTGATCTCCACTGCCAAAATCCGCGCTAAATTCATGCATAGCGTCAAACCTTTCAAAAAATACACCGGAAGCTTTATCTGTATGATATTTCAAGTAATCACCAAAATTATCCTCCCAGAAGGTGGGTCGGCCATCCGGACTTTCAACGCCCAATATTTTATTAGCCGAATCATAAGCAAAATTTGTCGTCATGTAGGCTATAGCATCCATAACGCCACCCATTGTGGCTAACAATATACTATTTTCCGTTTCTTGCATTATTTTTTCAGAACGCCGATACCACCAATCATCTACCCTTTGACGCCAATCCAGTGTTTGGTCCTGAAATGCGTTTAAACAGCCATAAAAGCCGGCCCATTGCGCTTCACCCATTGTTCCCGACCCTTTGGGACCTCCCCAGACCTTCCAACAATAAAGGGCACTCGGAGGCATTGGCGGGGGGTTGGGATCTGTGGGTTTAGTGTCGGCCGCCATTGCGTGTTGGCCGATTAATAAAGATGCCAGCATGGTAAATACCGCTGTTCCGATGGCCACTTTGGCTATTATTTTTGAAGCTGTTAACTTTCGCATAATTTTTATTCTGTATCGCTTTGTTTCTCTTCTTCCATTTCGACCTCCAATTCTGCCATGGCCTCGTTAAAATATTTCATTAAATCTTCATCTGAAATGCTATTTAATTGCTCTTCCGTAACTTTACCGCTGGCCAACATTGCCTCTCTTAAGACATCCGGATCTTTGGGGATTTGTTGCTTTAATGTTTCCAAATCAACTCCGGCCTCTTCAGCCATACCTTGATAATTTTCAGAAGCGGGTGATTTTCCGGTTAGCAAATCATTGACGGCGTTTGAGCTGTCTTGAATTTTATCAAAATCGTACGGTAAAGTGGTGGTTGGCAAATTAAAATTAACCGACTGCGCAGTGCCGCAGGGTTCGCCGCTTTTACAAAGCGGGTTTTCGCCGCGAGCGATTTTGACGTTATCGGGTACGTCATCGCCGGCCGTGCTCCAGAGATAGGGTGATGTTTTATAAATGTTTTCTTCTGCCCAGTCGGATAATCCGTCGCCGTCGGTGTCGGTGCGTTTTTGCAGAGCCTCGTGCTCGGCTATGGGATCTTGAATTAATTCACGATTTTTTTCGAAATCTTCGACGGAAACCAAAAATGGCGCGTAGATGCCTTGGCGGACTCGGTAGGCCGAAAACACAAATACAAAAACCGCGCCCAGCACCAAGGCGATTATTGCTGCTTTTTTCTCTTTATTTAGCTGTTTCCAGTGCATCCGGATTGAACCGCTTGAGTTTGCGTTTTCCTCCTGCATAGATGCAAACTCATAATATCATATATGGAGACAAAAAAGAACGTGATTTATACGTTCATTGTGCATAAAAAATTCGTGCTTCGTACATCGTGGGTCGTTCAATTTTTATAGAAAAAATGTTAAATACACGAAGTATGAATGTGACTTATTTATCCCACTCGACTTTTACTTGTTTGCCGTCTTTACGGATCGGTATGCGTATTTCGAGAATACCGTTTTTCATTTTTGCCTCGGTAGCGTCGGCCGAGACGTGATATGGGAGAACGATAGAGCGGCTGAAGGCACCCCAATAGCACTCTTCATAAAACCAATCCGTGGCTTGTTCCTTTTTTTCGTGTTCGCGCTTGCCGCGGATGGTGAGTAAATCACCGTGCACGGAAATATCAAGGTCATCCGGTTTTACGCCGGCTACCAATGAGCGTATTACTAGATTATCCCCTTCGCGGAATACATCGACAGAGAGCTGGCCTTCTTCGGAGGCGGGCATCCAATCTGAAAGATTTGTCATACGAGCTAATTATAACATAATTAGCAATAATCAATAACCAAGAAAGAAGATACAAACAAATAACAAGGCCTGAATCTTAAAATTACAAATTTTTTAAATTTGATATTTAGTATTTGACGATTGTTTGTTACCAGTTCTTGAGATTTGCGACTTATTCCGCGACCTCAGGAGCAGGTTCCGTATCCGGAGCAGACTCAACATCCTCGCCTTCGGGAGTCTCTTCGGCCGTTTCTTCAACTCCGATGAGGCAGACAGCCTGCCAGGGGCGGTAGTGGGAGCGGAAGATTTCTTCGCGAACTTGACCGTCGGCATAGGTAATTGTGGTCTTGAAATGCGCGTCAGCGCCGGCGTGAGCTGATTCGGTACAGCGTTTTTTGCCGGGAGCAAGATCGGTTGTTTCGATGAGTTTGGTTGGCGGCGCGGCGGTTATGTTGTAAATACTTGGATCTTCGACGATAACTTCGCGGCCGTCGTCCGTGCCCCAAAATTCGAAAATGACTTCAGTGCCCACGATATAAGCATTGATGTAAACGTGTTTTGGGGTGTCGTTTAGGAATCTGAAATCGGGCGCCGGATCGTAAATTGTGGCGTCCGTGCCGGCCGGTTCATAGTAGGAAACGCGGTAAGAGTGGTTGCGACGTTCGGTAATTTTCAGGCCGGTATCCACCGCGCCGCGAAACATGGTGGTGCCGATTTGGCACAATCCGCCGCCGTATTCGGGCTTGGTTTCGTTGCCCTTAATGACAAGCTCGGGAAGCCAGCCGTGCGCTCCGTCGATCTCACCCAAGGCGCCAAGCATGGAAAACTCTTCACCCGGGGCAAGCAAAATTCCGTTTATATGATCTTCCACGGCTTTGGTGATGTTGCGCGTGCGGTTGTAGGGGGATCCGCGAAAATTGGACTTGCCTACGCCGATAAGTTCTTTGATGCCGAGTTCTTCCAGGTTTTCGCCCGTGATTTTTCCGTGCTCTTCTTCAACCACAAGCGGGAAAGTTGATGAGGGCGGCCAGGAAGTGAGGACGGGTTCGAGTGTTTTTTGGATATTGACTTTGCGGCCCAAGGTACCGGCGGTAAATGAAACTATTTGGCCGTCTTTTACTTCCATGGAACCGCTCTTGCTTTCTTTTTCTATGTCTTTGGCGAGCATGCGGATACTTGAGGCAAACGCGGTTTCATCAATT
>WJLP01000017.1 GCA_014728435.1 Candidatus Uhrbacteria bacterium | reverse complement strand
GCCCTCTTCCTCATCTTCCGCTTCGTCTTGTTCTTCGACCTTGGCTTGGCGGCGTTCTTTGTAGGCGGCAAAGATGTTGACCAGAGGTTTAAAGATAAAACTGAAGACGCGCAGGAAAAAGTTTACTATTACCATTAACCAATCACCTATAGTGGATAATGAGGTGTTAAAAATCAGGACCAGAGATGTAGCAAAGATTGCCCCAAAAAAGATGACAGCTCCGGCCACGCCGAAGAGAGGGATGAATGGCTGACCCAGCATGAGGCCGAGTTTCCCGGCGGCCGCGTCTATGGCTTGCGGAGCGGCCTTGCCATCTCCAAAGGTTAATAAATGCACCATGGGGTTTAGGCCAATGAAGAAAAGCAGGAAGCCGATGCCGTTGGAAAGTTTGAGCGGGAGTTTTTCGGGTTTGTAGAGATAGATTGCCATGGCGAACAAAAAGAAAGGAAGGATGATTTTATCCCAGCCAAAAACATGAGCCAAAGCCGAGTCTAGGGCGGCGCCGACAGAGCCGGCCAGGTCAAATAGCGACAATAATAAAAAGACAGCCACGGCGAATAAAGCCACCGTTGCTATGCCTTTTTGTGTTTGCGCGTCCAGATTAAGCTTGAAACCGCGTTTTTTTCTGCGTCTACCCATTTCTTGCCTTATTTTACTTTAGAATAGGCGCCTTTGGCAAATGCGCCGTTATCTTAACCGGTAAAAGTTATTTTTTATCATCGGCATCATCGGCCGCCTCTTGCTCATCAATTGACTCTTCCGTTAAGCCCTCTTTGACGCGCCAGGCGTTGACGATTTCCTCGCGTACATTGCTCATGATTTGAGGCTCGAGCTTAAGAGCCGCTTTGGCATTTTCACGGCCTACGCCGAGCTTGTTATCTTTATAGGAGTAACTGTTGCCCGCTTTTTTAATGGCATTCCATTCAACTCCGAGATCCAAGAGATCGCCGGCTATGGAGATGCCTTCGTTATACATGATGTCGAATTCGCAGGTTCGGAAAGGAGCGGCCATCTTGTTTTTGACGATTTTGGATTTGACGCGGTTGCCGATAATACGGTCGCCCATTTTGATTTGGGCGCTGCGGCGGACTTCGATGCGCACGGATGAATAGAATTTAAGAGCCATGCCGCCGGTAGTGGTTTCCGGATTGCCGAACATGACGCCGATTTTTTGGCGGAGTTGGTTAATGAAAATGACAACTGTCTTTGTGCGCGACACGATGGCCGTGAGTTTGCGTAGAGCTTGACTCATGAGTCGGGCCTGCAGGCCTACGTGCGTATCACCCATTTCACCTTCGATTTCAGCCTTGGGAGTTAAGGCCGCGACCGAGTCTACGACTATGACGTCGACCGCGTTGGAGCGTACCAAGGTTTCCACGATATCCAGAGCTTGTTCGCCGGTGTCGGGCTGAGAGATGAGTAGATCGTTGACGTTAACGCCGATTTTTTTGGCGTAATCGGGATCGAGCGCGTGTTCGGCATCCACAAAGGCCGCGAGACCGCCCATTTTTTGCACTTCGGCGATGATGTGCTGAGCCAACGTGGTTTTACCGGATGCTTCGGGGCCGTAGATTTCCACTACGCGGCCGCGAGGTACGCCCATAACACCGAGCGCGAGGTCGAGTGAGAGGCAGCCGGATGGCACGGCATCCACGACCATTTTTTTAGCTTCGCCCAAACGCATGATGGACCCTTCGCCAAAACGTTCTTTAATTTGATCAATAGCTTCTTGAGCGGCGACTTTGCGAGCGCCGGCCTCATCTACAACTTTTTTAGCCATAACTTTTTTAAATAATAAATAACAAATAATAAATAACAAAGATTGTGAATTTAGGTTTTTGTAGTTTTACATGTGATAAGGGTTTTGGTTAATATCTTCATAATTACAATGCAATCCTCTCTTAGTTTTTCAGCCCTGGAATCATCGAGCAGCTTGGAATCTCTAATTAGCCTGATCCAATAATCCGTTTCTCTAGCCTCTTTAAGCGCTATGTGAACTTTCGCAACAAAATCAGCTCGCGATTGTGCTCCTGCCGCTTCTTCAAGGTTTGCGCCAATTGAAGTACCACTCTTTAATAGTTGCTTAGATAATACGTATTCTTTCTTTTCATTAGTTAGATAAAAATATATTTGAATGATCTGAAGTGCAAAAATATAACTCTTTTCTAATGCAATATTCTCCTTCATAACTTTTCCATTATACTTTTATATTTATCGTTTAAAATAAATCCGGTTGCTTTGTTGTTTGTTCTTTATTATTTGTTATTTAAGTAAGTTTGTTCGTTTTTTGTTCTATGTGTGTAAGCTTAGCAAATCGGAGGATTGTAGTCATTGTGGACAACTGCCGGTCATATGTCACATGGCATGGAATACGGATTATTAATGTAAAAGCCTATGCGGGTACGATCGGCGGTATCCGGAAGAATGTTGGCTCGCCTCGGGGGTTTATCGGCTCGCAAAGATGAATGATCGGGATGTGAAGAAAAAGAGCTCCAAAGTGGAGCTCGTGAGATTAGCTAGGGATTTAAGCAGCCGTTCATGTATGGGAACGGGCTTTCTCCGCAGATGTTGGAGTAGTTGGGATTGGCGATGCCGTTGGAGCAAAGGCCGAATTCAGTTGGCACTCCGTCGAGCTTGAGCGAAACCGTGCCGATGACAGTAACGCCGGTGCCATAGTAGTTTGCGAGTTCGTTTTGGGGTACGCAGGGCGCGGGCGCGAGGCCGGAAGTGTCGCCCCAGTAGCGTGTCATGCCCAGGCTGACTTGCCAACGCATGGAATCCAAGACCGACTCGGGTACTTCGAAGGTGCACTCGGCATAACCCGAGGCGAGCTGGGTGCAGCCGGTCAAATCTCCGTAAGGGCGCGAACCCCATTCACCCTGCAAGACGGGCATTGTCCAGTCCGGGCCTTGATAAGTGAGGGTGACGGTTACCAGGTCGTAACCCGAGCCGCCCGTGCCGGAAGATCCGGAACCGCCGGCCGTACCTCCGGTGCCAGATGAGCCGCCCGTGCCTCCCGTACCACCGGATCCGGAAGCGCCTCCCGTACCACCGGATCCGCCCGTGCCCGAAGTTTCGGGATCACAGTAGCAGCTCGTGGACCAAGCGCCTTGCTCACATTCTTGAGTGCCAACAAAGCCCGGGTCGCAGTATTGACTGCAGTCACGTGCTTCGCCGTCGGCGCATTCGGGGGCTGAGCCGGCCGAGCCGCCATCACCTCCGCCGCCCGGACCGGGCTGGCAAACGCAGGGGCCGAATGATTTGCCGTCATCAAGGCAAGATTGCTCGCCCGCCATCTCACCGCAAGAGCAAGGCAGTACTTGGCCGGGCGTACAGATGGCGCTTGATGAGCCGGATTCGCAGATTTCGGAACCGTGAATGGTAATCACGTCATCCACTCTGGCGCCGGCAACCACATCCATGACCGATTCTTGGACTTGGTAGACGCAATCGGCGTCGTATCCCAGCTCCAGAAATGTATCGTAATCGATGATAGGGCGCCGTGTGCCGTGCTGGTTGGCTACGGCGACTTCGCTTTGGCCTTGGGCGCTAACCAATGAGCCGGGCATGAAGCCAACACCGCCCAGATGAGGCAATGCGCTTAGCAAGGCCTGCTTTTCGGAAGCCGGGTAGTGTTGCAGGTCAGTGTCTTTGTAGCCCCACGACAAGAATGACTCGTAAGACAAGAAGACTTGGTAGCCCGTGGTTTCGAAGCCGGGCCCCGGGTAAAAACGATAAACCTCGGGATGGCCGTCGAATTTGAGGACAGTGGCATCGAGTATCATGCCAAGCTCATGGAAGGCGGTTTCACTGTAGCAATCCAGCTCTTCCGGGCCGGCTCTGACCGCGCAAGCTCGCGGCAAGACAGAGACATCGGTTACCTTGAGCTTTTGACCTTGTTCCACCACCAGCCAGTAGTCGCCCGCCGATTCGTCAAGCAAAAGCGTGCCGATGGGATGTTGCCTGATGCCGGAACCGGGCGGATCGGCCAGCGGATAGCCGACATGGCGCGCCAATAGCGGCAAAAAGGTAGCCGGGCTGGTGTAGTATTTTCTATGATCCCCCTCTTCGTTATCATTGCCGCGAAACCAAGTTTTGGAATCCGTGAGCTGTGCTTCCATTTGGCTTTGGACGCGGATGCCGAGATGTAGATGCTCGGGGCCGTCTCCGTTTAGATCATCGTCTTGGATGTACATGATCACATCGGATGGCTGTACGATTTGCCCCACGCTGTAGGACAGGTTTGGCCCGATGCCTTTGGGGTCATAAGTACTGCCATGGCCGTAAATGGACAAAAACTTGGAGATGGTTACGTCTTCTCCATCGCCGTTTTGAACGGTAATCGGAGAGTCGAGCGAGTGCTCAATGACCGCAACCAAGGTGCCGTAACCGTCGGCCGGACGATAAAGTACCAGCCGGCCGCAGGCAATGGGGTGAATGGGCGTACCGGACGCGTATTTGGGGTCGCGCCCCAGGTGGTTGGAGCCGTTTGCAAAATGCAGAAAATTACGCCCTCCGTAGAGCAAGTTGCCGTCGCCGAAATCTCGGGCGTTGGTGGGGTAGCGGACTTCGGAAACCGTGCATGAATCTGCCTGCCCGCTGCCGATTGGCGAGTTGGCGGCAAATTCACGCTCTTCATCGGCCGCGCTCGCGCAAGAAACGAGCAAGATGGCCAAAGAGATTATACCCAGCAGGGGTAAAAGCCCGATAAACCACTTTACCCGGGCCTCGCCGGCGCTGATTGTATGAATAGAAAAACCTTTGCTCTCGTGAAACTCGCGTTGTTTTTGAAAATCAGTTTTCGAAGTGCGTTGCATGTTCTCCTCCTTATCCACCGCTACTAGTCACGATGGATATTAGAGGGACCATTATATGAAAAGGCAAACGCAAAGCGGATATAACCCGTTGGTATTCGATATATACCGTGTTGCAAACATTTTTTCCGCACGTTCTCCTTGGCCAATTAGGGCGGGAGTCGGTTAAACAAATGCTATTGCTATTTGCTACGAAAAACGCGTGTTGCATTTTTACTGAAGCGACTCGGCTTGGTTGTTTACTTGCGCATTCTCTCCTCGTAATGCCAAGATCTCCATCAAGCCAGTTACCGTACCGGCTTAAGGCCGCGTCCAAGGCCCGTGACTTCCTTGGGACGGCCGGATCTTTTTTTTATTTACCGAGTGTTATATCCGCGTTTGCGATTGTTATGGTGCTGGGGCGCGAAAGCCTTACTTACAGTGTTTGGTTTTTCGCCAATTTGGTCAATTAAAGTGAAAGCTGACAATTTACAATTTTTTTGTAATTAGCAAATAGCAATTAGCAAATAGCAATTATTTCTGGAGTTTGCTTGTGATTACTTAGTGGTTTTTTTGTTATTTGGTAATGACAAAGTGGTTTTTGTCAGGTATGCGGATTACAAAAAATGGACTGCTTTGTGTATAAGTCGTTTTTTTCGCTCAACAAAAACCATAATCGGATGATTAGAGCATAGGTTCCGATTAAAATGATTACATTCATGCCGTTGATGTGGATATCCATCCAGGGAAAAACATCCGCGATGCGCGCTGATATGAAGATAAGTTTACTTAATCCAAGACCGGGTAGATTTATCGTGTGGTGAAAAGCGCCGAAGCCGGCGGAGATTGCTCCAAAGAGCATGGCCCAAGGCACAAGAGGTACGGCGATAAGGTTTGTAAACAATCCGGCCAGAGATACTCGGCCGAATACGAATGCTATGTAGGGCATGGTCATTAAAGTCGCGGCGCCGGTTGTGGCCGCGGCCTCACGCAAACCGGCCGCGGCGGGCAAAGGATGGAAAAGTTTGGTAAAGATGGGCGTCCAGGTTACAAGGCCCATGGTGGCAAGAAAAGAAAGAGCGAAGCCCGCGTCATAAGCCGGCATCCAGGGGTCGATAAGAGCCAGAAGAAATGCGGAGAGCAGGCACAGGTGCCAGATATTGGGAGAGCGGCCCAGTTGACGCGACAGTAACAGCACCCAGCCCATGATTGCGGCGCGCGCGACCGAAGCGGAAAAGCCCACAAAACCGAAGAAGAGCAACATGGCCGCGGTTGTAATTGTGAAAGCTTGGTGGCGCCAAAGGCCCAGGCCAAGCAGGATAGAGAAAACGACCGTAACTATGATGGTAAAGTTGGAGCCGGAAACGGCAATAATATGAGTTAAGCCGGCGCGGCGAAAAAGTTCTTTGGCCGCGGGTGAAAGGTTGCGCTCACCGTAGAGAAGGCCTGCGATAAGTATGCCCTCATCACCGGGTATGACCCCCATAATGCGGCGATTGGCTTGCTCGCGCCAAGTGTAAAAAGCATGGCGTAAGTCATACCAAGGCGGGTCGGCGACCATTTGGATCTTGGCATTACCGCAATAGCCCATGGCATAGTATTGCCACATGTAGAATTGGTAATTCGATTGGCCTTCCTCTTTTAGACGCGGCTTGAGCTTACATGTGAGTTTGATTTTTGATCCGATGGGTATGTTGTCTTTCAAGTTGATTTGAACTTTTGCGCCGTCTATTGAAATATTAGCCTTTTTACCGTATCGGCTTTGCCAAATATTTTGAATTACAGCGGGTGTTGATTCAAAATTACTTGGAAGCGATGCCGGCACGGAAAGGTCAAAACGCAAAAGCCCCAGGATAAGCATTGCTATAGCGATACTGATGAAGCGATAGCGGTGTTTTGTGACAAGGAAAGTGAGAAAAAAGATAAGGGATAATACTGTCCAGACATTTGGTGAGTATTTGGTTAAAGGTGTAATAGAGTGAATGCTTGTACCCAATAAAAAACCACCAAAATAAAGCATTCTGCGGCGCAGATAGAGCCAACCAATGATTTTCTCTCCTCTCATATATATTAAGTCCGTCAAGCTAACAGTCCGTAAAGTCTGTCAAGCTGAATTGGCCGGCTTGATGGACTTTTTTCTTAATAGGCTTGATGGACTTAATAGTATTGTGACACTTAAAAACACTTTTTTGTCAAGGGGAAAACTAAAAAAGTTTGGTTTAATTTGTGAATATTTGGTTAGATTTGATGACGTTTATCTGTGAGGGTTATATAACCAGATGGCATTTTCGCTTATGGCGTAGTTTTTGGGTGATATCTCTTCCATTTGAAAGAGAAAGTTTAATTGCTTGTTTTTTTCCCGCATTAGAACTTTGTCACGTTTATCTTTGGAAACGGCAAGGTAAAAAGCACGTTGCGCGAAAGTGGTACATATAAATTGATCGACGTTTACCACGTGTTTTGTAATCCAGTTGACGACTGCCGTGCCAAATATTTTATCGACTATCCGTTTGGTAAAAAATGAGAATACCCTGGAGAAATCGTACGGTGTGTCAACAGCATCAAGAAAAAAGCCGCGGAATTTATCCCTTTCTTCATCGTTTAGGACGGGTACGCGTTTAATGCCGATATCGTATTTATCCGGCCTGCGGGTATAGTGCTCGATGCGGTGAATTTCGATGCCGCGGTCAAGCGCTTCAATGAGCAGGATGTCCGGATAGTCGGTGCTGTTTTCGATAACTTCAAAGACTAAAGCCACATGGCTCCAGTAAGAAGTTGTTGTTTTGCGAATGTAACGTGAAAGCCAAGACCCTTTGGTATGGACCAAAATTATATCCCCTATTTTTAAATGCGGAAAGGCATCTGATAATTTTTTATAACGCGCCTTTGGCATAGTTATTGTTTATTCCAAATCCACTCGCAAGCATCACTTTTGGCAATATCGGCCGGCGATGTTATTTCCTGTACTTCTATGGGGGTGTAGCCGGGGCCGCGGAAGATAACATCCATCCTATCCTCCCAGTCGGCGGCTTCGTAAAAACTTTTTTGCACCAAACCACTGCAAGAATAACGCTGGCGCCTCATGAGATAGCGACGATAGCGCTTTGATATCCAGGCAAAGAAAAATTTTGTAGTAAAAAGCGGATAGTAAGGCGTATCAACGTTCATAAGCATAAAAGCGCGTACCCTTTGCTTCATTTCATTGTCGAGCCACTTTATACGCTTGATGCCCACGTCGTATTTTTTGGGGTCATTTAAATATTTATCCAAGCGATGAACTTCTACTCCGCGTTTTAGAGAACTGTTTAGCCCGTGCTGAATCGCTTCGATGATTATATCGTTGGCATAACCGCGTTTTTTATCGCGCGCAAAAATAATCAGGGCCGTGTGGTCCCAATAGCTTTTTGTTACTCTGCGCAACAGCCAGCGCGTTAACCCTTTACGGTGGCGGACCAGCACTATGTCCGCCACTTCCAGCTCGGGGATACGGCCATTCACTTGTTCCAGTTTGGAAATGTTTTCACGGCCGTGTTTTGTATCTTTGCCCCTCTTCTTTGTAGTCATACGTGTTTATATGATACAATATTTTCGCTATGGCGACAAAGAGGTCATCATCAAAAAAAAGTAAGACAAAAAAGAAGAGTGACAAGACGGAGAAAAGCTTAAAACCAACCTGCCTTCCATCCGAGTGGTTCGATGATATGCCCACTCCTATTTTTATTTTGGATGAAAGCGGGCAAGTGCTTTATGCAAACGATGCTTTTTGCGATTTGATTAAGCGAAAGAAAAAGGAGTGTTTAACGGTTAAACCCATGGATATGATGATTGAGCAAGGCGAAAACAGAAAGTTTTTAAAAGATCTATTGCAAGTGTACAAAGGAGAAACGATTCGCCGGGGAATATACAATTTAACCATCGCTAAAAAAAGTTTTAAAACTTTGTTGGATATAGCGCCGGTTTATGACAATAAAAGGAAGCTCGTGAGATACGCGGTGGGGGTTGTATTGGACCATAACGCCAATAAAAAAATGAAGCGGATCAGAAATTTTTTCAAATTATAAACGAGCCGGACATTATAACTTTAAAAAATCAGAGCTTGATGACTCTGATTTTTAAAATGGTTTGAATCGCTAGTTTTCTTCCAAATATTTTTTAGCCTCGAGCGCGGCCATACAGCCGGTGCCGGCCGAGGTGATGGCTTGGCGATAGACGCGATCCATAACATCTCCGGCCGCGTAAATACCGGGGATATTTGTTTTGACACCGTTGGTGGTTATATAGCCCTCGGCATCGGTATCGATGATATCTTGGCAAAAATCAGTGTTCGGGCGATGGCCAATTGCGATAAAGACTCCGTCGATTGGCATTTCGCTTGTTTCACCTGATTTATTGTTTTTGATGTGGATTTTATCCAGTTTCATTTCACCCATGAATTCGTCGATCTCTGTGTTGAACATGAATTTGATTTTGGGGTTTTCCTTGGCGCGCTCGAACATGATGCGGCTCGCGCGGACTTGGTCCTCGCCTTTGCGGACGAAGACCGTGACAGAGGCGGCGACTTTGGCTAGGGTTTGAGCGTCTTCCATAGCCACGTCGCCGGCGCCGACGACGGCAACGTTTTTATCGCGGAAGAAGAAAGCATCACAAGTTGCGCAACCGGAGACTCCCCTGCCTTTGAATTTTTCTTCCGATTCAGTACCAAGCCACTTGGCTACGGCGCCGGTGGCGATGATGACAGTCTTGACTTGAGCTGATGTTTTTTCACCGTGAAGGAGAAAACCTTGGTCGTTTTGCTCGATTTTAGTGATTTTTCCTTCCAGCAATTGAGTGCCGAAACGAGCAGCTTGTTTTTTTGACCTTTCCATGAGTTCCGGGCCTTGGATGCCGTCGGGAAAGCCAATAAAGTTTTCCACGTCATTTGTAGTTGTAAGCTGGCCTCCGGGTTCGGGCCCGAGCCAAAGAGCGACCGTAAAGCCCGCGCGAGCGGCATAAACGGCGGCCGAGTAGCCTGCCGGGCCGGCGCCTATGATGCCTATATCGAATTGTTTCAGTTCGTTATTCATATGTATTGATAATATTAATGAAGTTTACTCACTTTATTACTTGTCCGTAAATTTGGCAAACGTTGATAAGTTGTTCAAAACTGGTATATTTGTAGTTGACGCTTTAATATTGTATTAAATTATGAAGAACTTTATCGGTTTTAAGACCATTCTTGTATTCGCAGTTTTTTGCGGGCTTGGTTTTGCGTGGGCGGACGGCGCGGGAGCGCAAACAAAAAGCTCTGATTTTGCAGTGCCCGGCGAGGGTATTGAGGCTGAAACGCAAAATACGGCAACCAAAGACGAGTTATTTGAAGCAAAGGTGGTGCAGATTTTGGAAGAGCGTGTCGTAAAAACCAATGAGGGGAAAGAGGTTAAACAGCAGAGAGTCGCATTGAGGGGCACGGAAGGCGAGTGGAAGGATAAAGAGGTTATCTTTAACGGCATTTCGGATATTATTGCGATCAAAGGAAATGAATATAAAAAAGGCGACCGCGTTATTGTGAGCCACCAGGTGGATTCGGAAGGAGAAGATGTTTTTTATATAGCTGATTACGTGCGCAGATGGCCGCTGTACTTGCTGGCGTTTATTTTTGCGCTCGCGATTACACTGGTGGGCAAGGCCAAGGGTTTAAGATCTTTAATTTCTCTTGGCATAAGTTTTGCCATAATTTTAAAATTGACCATACCGCTTATTTTAACGGGGTGGAACCCCTTGGCCGTGGGAATAGGTACGTGTATTTTAATTTTTTTATTGATGATTTACTTGACCGACGGTTGGAATACAAAAGCGCATTTGGCAATTTTGAGTTTAACCGTTTCTTTGATTATTGTTGCGTTACTGTCATTATTATTTACATGGCTTGCAAAATTGACCGGAATGGCTGGTGAGGAAACGCTGTTTTTATTAGGCATAGGCCAACAGGCGTTAGACTTTAAAGGATTGTTTTTAGCCGGCGTTTTAATTGGTGCTCTGGGTGTTTTGGATGATATGGTCATCGGGCAAATTGAAGCGGTTGCGCAAATAAAAGAAGCAAATCCCAAATTGCCGGAAAAGAAAATTTTCAGCATGGCCATGGAGGTTGGCAACGCGCATATAGGCGCCATGGTAAATACGTTGTTTTTGGCTTATGCAGGCGCGTCATTGCCGCTTCTGATTTTATTTAGCATAAATGAACCGCCGTTTTTATCGTTCGGGCAGGTTATTAACCATGAATTGATTGCCAGTGAAATTGTCAGGACGTTGGTGGGCAGTATCGGTTTGGCGCTGGCTATGCCGATAGCCACTTATTTGGCGTCTTATTTTTACCAACCGCAAACTAAAAATTAATTTTTCAGATAAGAGTCGTCATTTACGCGAATAGGTATAAAGAAACCCTCGGCCGATAAAGCAAATTCAGAAACAGAAGCCAACGGAGGCGTGCCCGGCTTATCCGCACCCATAATTTCCAACATGATCTTTAGCGCATCCATGTGAGTGACGATTAAAACGGTTTCTTTACCATATTTATCCTTAATGCCATAAATAAATTTTTTCAACCTCTTTGCAAATTCTTCATTTGCTTCATCGTTTGATTTTATACGCAGATCTTGAGTTAGCATGACGGTTACATCGGGCATAGCATCGGAAACGATGTAAGCTGTGGCGATTGCCCTTAAAATGTCACTGCTGTAAATGTAATTAACGCCGTAAGCGCTAAGATGCTCAGCCATTTTTTGAGCTTGGAGTTTGCCTTTTTCAGAGAGAGCTCCAATCACTCCCCCGTTTTGCGGATCATCATGCCCGTTTGGATTGGTTTCAGCATGACGCGCCAGAAGTAGCTTCATATGTTTTTCGGCCAATTGATATATACTTCCATCCCGCTTGGCCGGCTATATCGACATTAAATAAATTCCTGGTATCAATTAATATATCGCCCGACGATAATCGGCGCATTTTAAGCAAATCAAGTTTGCGAAAATGCTCCCATTCTGTAGCAATAATTATCCCGTGCGACCCTTGCGCGGCTTCGTAGGGACAACTAACTTGTGAGAGATTATATCCGTTTAAGTCTGCGGGCGCAATCTTAGCCACGGGGTCATGTGCAATTACGTGCGCGCCTCGATTTGTGAGATAATTAATCATTTCAATTGCAGCGGAATCACGAGTATCATCAGTATTACCCTTAAATGCCAAGCCGAGAACAGTAATTTTCTTGCCTGTTAGATCACCGAGTTCGGACTCCAAGCGTTTGGCCATGCGTACCCGCGCTTTTTGATTGAGTTTGTGCGCCGCGTCAACAACGGGCAGTGAGATGCCGAGCTGTTCGGCCAAATGCCGCATGGCACGCACATCTTTGGGGAAACAACTACCACCCCAACCGGGGCCGGCTTTTAAAAAATCTTTGCCAATGCGAGGATCTGAACCGATGCCTGCGACGACTTCGCCAATATCCGCTCCAAGAACCTCGGCGACTTCCGCCATTTCATTGATAAAGCTTATTTTTATTGCCAGAAATGAATTGGCCGCGTATTTTGTCAGTTCGGCACTGCGGCGATCCATGGTGAGTTTGGGACAATCGACGTGTTCGTAAGCCCGGAGCATGCGCTCTTTGGCAGGCTCTGTAGCGGCTCCGATGACGATACGGGCAGGATGTAAGAAATCGTAAACAGCATGGCCCTCGCGGAGAAACTCCGGGTTGGAGACGACGTCGACATTGATTCCGGAGGTTTCTCGGATTATAGCTTCGACATTTTCAGCCGTACCAACGGGTACCGTGCTTTTGTCGGCGATGACTGTGTACTCAGAAATATGTGACCCAATATCGCGTGCCGCAGCTTCAACGTATTGCATATCAACCGAACCATCAGCGGCCGAAGGCGTGCCTACGGCAATGGAGATAATATCAGCTCCGGGGATTGCTTCGGCGTAAGAGTCCGTAAAAAAGAGTCGGCCGGCTTGGGCATTGCGTGCGACGATAGAATCCAGACCGGGTTCGTATATGGGCATTATCCCCTCTTTAAGTTTGGCTATCTTTTCCGTTTGGACGTCAAGGCATGTAACAGTGTTGCCGAGTTCGGCAAGACAGGCGCCTGAGACTAAACCTACGTAACCTGTGCCGATGATTGTAATTTTCATGTATTTATTAAAACATTTAGAATTCAGATCGCCCAGAGAATGTCAACCGAAAACCGCCCGAAGACGGTTTTGGTTAAATTACGATGTTCAAGATTCTTCCGGGGACGTAGATTACTTTTTTCGGTCGCTTGCCTTCGAGGTATTTGCGAACGTTTTCAATTTGTTCGGCCATCTCCACCACTTCATCTTCTTTTGCATCGGGTGAAGCCTCTATTTCACCGCGGACTTTGCCGTTAACTTGCACGGCAACGGTGACTGTTTCGTCGATAAGGAGCTTAGGGTCGAATTCGGGCCAAGCTTCAAGATGAATGGACGTATCATGGCCAAGATCATGCCAGATTTCTTCGGCAATATGAGGGGCAAATGGAGCGAGAATTTTAATGTAGGCTTCAAAATCTTCTTTTGCTATTGAATCGGCTTCGAGCAATGTATTGGTCAGTATCATCAGTTGCGATATGGCCGTGTTAAAGCGCATGGCATCGATATCATCGCCGACTTTTTTGATACTTTTATGCAACAAACTTTCGTACGTCGCACCTCGTACTTCGTCCAAAATGCCCAGTCCGGAGTCCGGAGTCCGGAGTCCGGATTTCGTATTGTCCGGATTCTTTGTTATTTGTTCTTTATTATTTGTTATTTTTTCATGAAGCGACCAGACTTTATCCAAGAATCGTTTAATGCCTTGAATGCCATTTGTGTCCCAGGGCGCACCCGCGTCGAACGGACCTATAAACATTTCATAGCAACGGAATACGTCTGAGCCGAATTCGGCGATAACATCATCAGGGTTGATGACATTGCCTTTGGACTTGGACATTTTAATTCCTCCCTCGGCCAAGATCATGCCGTGAGCAGTGCGCTTGGCATAAGGCTCATTACCACATGATTCCGGGACGTGACCAAGGTCGTGCAATACCTTATACCAAAAGCGTGAGTATAAGAGATGGAGCGTGGTATGCTCCATGCCTCCATTGTAGAGGTCTACAGGCATCCAATATTTTAAAGCTTCGGCTGATGCAAATACTTGGTCGTTTTGCGGATCGGTATAGCGCAAGAAGTACCAAGAAGAGCCTGCCCAGTTGGGCATGGTGTCGGTTTCGCGCTTTGCGGACGAGCCGCAGACAGGGCAGGTTGTGTTTACCCAGTCGGTGATTGTAGCAAGCGGTGATTCGCCGCTGTCGGTTGGTTCATAGTTTTCGACTTCGGGCAGAAGAACGGGCAGATCAGCTTCCGCGACAGGCTGCCAGCCACACTTTTCGCAGTGAATCATTGGGATTGGCTCGCCCCAATAGCGTTGTCGTGAAAAAACCCAGTCGCGTTGTTTGTAATTAACGCAGCCACGGCCGGCGCCATGTTCTTCGAGCCAGGTGATCATTTTTGCTTTAGCTTTTTCCGTGCTTAAATCATTGAGAAAAACGGAGTTGACGGAGATACCTTCTCCCGTCCAACATCCTGATTCAACGCGTACATCTTTTTGCGACACCGCGGTAACTCCAACCGGCGGATGCGTGAGCTCTTCAAGTACGGGAGGCTCGACGACTTTAACTATGGGCAAATTGAATTTTTTAGCAAATTCAAAATCACGTTCATCGTGGGCCGGAACGGCCATAATGGCACCGGTACCATATTCAGCAAGCACGTAGTCCGCTATCCAGATTGGTATTTCATTGCCCGTGGCCGGGTTAACGGCGGTAATGCCACCAAGCCTTACTCCGGTTTTTTCTTTGTTTTCTTGGCGCTGGATATCGGTTTTTTTACGAGCTTCTTCTTGATAATCTTGCACCTCTTTGCCGTTTTCAATGACTTGATGATCCAACCAGGAATTAATCAAAGGATGTTCCGGAGAGAGGACGAGGTAGGTCGCGCCAAAAAGTGTATCCGGGCGGGTTGTAAAAACCTCAACCATGCCCGCTTCTTTATTATCCGCGGAGTGTGTTGCGAAAAAAACGGAAGCGCCTTGGCTTTTTCCTATCCAATTGATTTGCTGGGTTTTGATTTTTTCGAGATAGTCGACATCTGCGAGCTCATCGATTAAACGATCGGCGTACTTGGTGATGCGCATCATCCATTGTTCTTTTTCGCGTTTTTCGACAGTGCCGCCGCAACGTTCGCAGATTCCTCGCTGAGCTTCTTCGTTGGCCAAGCCGATTTTGCATGAAGGGCACCAATTGATTGTGGTGCTGGTT
>WJLP01000016.1 GCA_014728435.1 Candidatus Uhrbacteria bacterium | reverse complement strand
GCAATGATCAAACATTCAACATGCTTGCCGGCCGCGATCTCATGAAATCACTGAAAAATAAAGAAAAGTTCGTGCTTACCTGCAAGCTCCTCACAGATCCAACGGGCAAAAAAATGGGCAAGAGCGAAGGTAACATGATAACTCTCGCCGACACCCCTGAAGACATGTTCGGCAAAGTAATGAGTTGGACCGACGGCATGATAGCTCCCGGATTCGAGCTGTGCACTGATGTAACCGAAAAAGAAATCAAAGCAATGGTCAAAAAGATGGAAGCAGGGGAGAACCCAATGGTATTTAAACGTCTTTTGGCGCGCACAATCGTCGCCGCTTGGCATAGTGAAGAGTCCGCTAAGCGCGCCGAAGAGCATTTTAACCAGCTATTTAAACAGCACGAGGCCCCGGAGGATATGCCGGAACTAAAAGTCACTTCAACAAAAATCAGCCTCATCGACGCCCTCGCGCAATCTCAACTGGTCCCGTCAAAGACCGAAGCCCGCCGCCAAATCAAACAAGGCGCTGTCCGCATCAACGGTGAGATTGCCAAAGATGAAAACACCGAAGTCACAGTCGCCTCGTCCGGCACCGTAGTCCAAAAAGGAAAAAGAAACTTTGTGAAACTTATTAAAAGTTAAATCGTGAACCCTGATTAATCATGATTAGAAATAATTCCACATCCGATTTTCTATATGATGAAATTAATTCCGATAGTAATCAAGGTAATTTAAGGGAAAATCAAGTTTAATTAAGGTTCAGACTGCAATTATGTACACATTAGACGCTCTTCGCTCCAACATCGCGCGGCTCATAAGCGAGATAGTGGAACAAACCATCATTCAGCCTGATGAAATAGTTTTCCCTCCCAACAAAGAAATGGGTGATTTTGCTTTCGGCTGTTTTAAATTGGCAAAAGAGCGTAAAACCAATCCTGTCGAGCTGGCAAAAACCATCGCGGATAACATCACCGCCGGCGATCATGGTGTTGAATCCGCTTCATCCGAGGGGCCTTACGTAAATTTCAAATTGGACGGTCCCTTGCTTGTGCATCGCGTAACACATGAGGTTTTTGAACAAGGTGAAAAGTACGGTTATTCGGATATTGGCTTAAACAAGCAGGTCATGCTCGAATACGCCAATTTAAACTCCCACAAAGAATTTCACGTGGGCCACTTGCGCAATATTCTTTACGGTTTATCAGTTTATCGCCTGCTTGAATTTACCGGCCACAAAACCATTCCCGTCTCTTACATCAACGATCTCGGAGTCAATGTTTCCAAATGTATCTGGCTTTTGGTTCGCCGCGGCGCCGACCATATCGAACAAACCAAGCCTGAACAAAAAATAGATGAAAAACCCAAGCCGTTCGTACCCATGCCCGAACGTATTTGGGCTTCGCACATCATTGAAAACATGAATATGGATTGGGCGAAAAAGATCATCGATAACATCCCGGCTAAAAACCGCACCGGCAAATATCTGGGTAATATTTACGCCGAATCCACCAAATTGCTCGAAGAAAACGAAGAGTTCGGTAAAGAAGTCTCGTACATACAAGCAAAGCTCGAAGAGCACGACCCGGCCTGGAAGTTTATTTGGCAAGAAACCCGCCGTTGGAGCCTGCAAGAGCTGTACCGTTACCTGCAAGATTTCGGAGTTGTGCTTAAGCGTCAATATTTGGAAAGCGAATTCACGGATGATGCCAAAGAAATCGTGGAGCGGCTCATCGAACAAGGCATTGCCATCCAATCCGACGGAGCTGTCATCGTGGATTTTGACGCCTACCCGCACCCAGAAATTCAAAACCAAAAGCTGGGGGTTATGATTTTGCGCAAATCAGACGGCAACATGCTTTATGCCACGAAAGATATTCCGCTCGCCGAAAAAAAACTGGAAGAGTATCCTAAAATGGACGAAAGCCTGCTCATAGTAGATACGCGCCAGTCGCACTATTTTAAGCAGCTCTTCGCCTTGCTCAAAATCATGGGCTACAACATACCGCTCAAGCACTTGGGCTATGAATTCGTAACCTTGCCCCAAGGCGCCATGTCATCGCGCAAAGGCACGGTCATAACCTTGCAAGATTTCATTGCCAAAGCCGTTGAATTGGCCGAGGCTGAAGTCGTAAAACGCCACGAAGATTGGAATCAAGGCAAAGTTGACCACACTGGTTGGTGCGTTGCCATGGGCGGCATCATTTTTACCATGCTCAAGCAAGATCCGGAAAAAGCCATCACATTTGAAATGGAAAAAGCGCTTGCCTTCGAGGGCGATACAGGCCCTTACGTGCAATATTCAATTACCCGATTGAAGTCCATTTTGCACAAAGCGCAGGTTAAAGATATTGTGGAAATTAAAGGCGACGCCGCGCTTTGCAAAGAACCGGCCGAAAAAGCGCTCGCGCTCGCCGTCTCGCGCTTGCCCGAAGCTTGCCAAAAGGCCGCCGCCGAATACAAGCCGTCAATTTTGGCGCATTGGTGCCTGGATACGGCCTCGGCCATCAACGCTTTTTATCGTGATATTCCGGTACTCGAAGCCGAGCCGGAGCTTAAAAATGCCAGGCTCAAGCTAACCGCTTCGGCCAAAATCGCCCTGGAAAACGGCCTGCGCCGCCTGGCCATCCCCGTCCCCGACGCAATGTAAAATTCAAGCGCCCCGTCGTGCCGAGCACAGGATGCCGTCAAGGCAAGTTCGCCCTTAATTAGCATGAAAAAAAAATTAAGCAAAAAGAATACGGAGATGACTTCCATGATAGCCCACGAGCTCAGAAGCCCGATCGGCTCCATTCGCGCGGCCGCGTCTTTGCTTGCCGAAGGCGCCTATGGCAAATTGCCTCGCCAAGCCAAGGAAACCGCACTGCTCATCCAAAATTCCGCGGATCGGCTTTTAAGCCAAGCCGAAGGCTATTTGCAGGTAATGCGATTGGCATCAAATGCTTATGAAGTCCAAGTCGAGCCCTATGACATCAAGGATCTGTTGAAGAAAATGTTTGATGAATGGATTCCGCAATTTAAGCTCAAACAAATCAAACTTAAATCTGAACTGAAAAATCTGCCCGATACGGTGGAAATCGACCAGTCAGTTCTAGCTCACATTGTCTACAATTTATTGGATAATGCCGTAAAATACACGGAGTCAGGTTCAGTCTCCATCAAAGTGGAATGGAAAGACAGCCAATTAATCATCACCGTCAGCGATACCGGAGAGGGTATGTCACGCGCCACCATCGCCGAACTCTTTAGGCACCCCATGAAACGCAAGAAAAAGGTAAAAACGGACGGCCGCGGCATGGGTTTGGGCCTCTACATTGTGGGTAAGTTGTTAAAAGCCGCCAAAGGCTCGATTACGGCCAAGAGCAAAGGAAAAAGCAAAGGGTCTACTTTTATTGTTCATTTGCCCGCCCGAAAAGTTGACGCAACCCGTACAGGCAAGTAATGTTTGCTTACTATGTCATTATTTGGAGCACCACAAAACGATTTGGGGACGGAAACACCAAGTACGCCCACACCAAATCAAACGCCGCCGGCCAAACCTCAAACCGGCCATAACTCACCCGCCACCATCATAGCGGAGGGTGTTCGATTGGAAGGTGAGTTTAAAAGCCAAGGTGATGTGCAAATCGAAGGCGAGGTTGTCGGCACGGTGGAAACCAGCGCCACTTTGTCTGTCGGATCCAAGGCAAAAGTTAAAGCCGCGGTAAAAGCCATAGATGCGATTATTGCCGGTGAAATCAACGGCAATGTCAGCGTGGAAGGCAAGTTGGAACTCAAACAGAGTGCAAATATCATGGGCGATATCAACTGCAAAACCATTACGGTCGAAGCGGGCGCGAAAATGCAAGGCAATGTAAAATGCGGTGACAACAAGCCTGAAACACAAAGCAAAGATACGTCTTCGCCGGCAAAGCCCGAAGAAAAGCCAACGGTCGAGTCAAAACCCGGCCAAGGCTTGCCGAAAAGCGACGACAAGCCTAAAAGCGGATCATAGCTCTTAGCTTTCAGCCGGAGGGGATTGCCATATGAATCCGGCATACGCTTACATCTACGACGATTTTCTTACGGATCGCCGTTATCAAGATATTGTGGCCGCGCTGGAAACCCGGCTCGCCGCCATGGGCTTAGACGGTAAAATCGGCCGCCTGGCCTTGTTTCGCAGTGCCAAAGAGCTTGTTGAGGGTTTTGTAAATCAAGGCGCCACCAATATTATCATAGTTGGCAACGATGATACTTTAAATAAAGTAATGTGGTTTTTACCCGATTTGCCTGTAGTTGTCGGCTATATCCCGGTTGCCGAGCCTTCTGACGTGGCAGCTTTGCTCAATGTGCCCAAAGGGCTTGATGCCTGCGAAGCCATCGGCGCGCGCCTAATAGAATCTCTCGACGTGGGCAAGCTCGGCGACCGTTATTTTTTAACTCAAGCCGTATTTAAAAACACAACCGCCAAAGTCAGGGTTAACAATTCCTACGTTCTCTCCCTTATCGGCGGCGGCACCATTAAAGTTAAAAATTTGGGCAGCATCACTCGTGGCAGATACTCGCCGTCAGACGCGCGCGACGGTTTTTTGGAAATTACCATGATACCTCCCGAGCCCGCGGATATCGGTTCACGTCTGATTAATCGGATTTGGAACAAACAACAAAAATTAACCCGCATTCAAGTCAGCGAAGCCGAAGTAATTTCCGAACAACCTGTCGAAGCACAGGCAGACAGATTCTCGGTCAGCGGCTTTAAATTTACCGCCAGAGCCGTGCCGGGCAAACTTAAAATCATCACCGGCCGCATGCGCAGGCTGGGATAATAATAATGCCGAAATATACGTCATACAGAAATTTTTTCAGCAAAAAAAACACCAATCACTACGAAAGGTGTTGAGCGAGGTTAGTCATCCGCCTCCTTTGCCATTCTTTCTATCCGGCCAGTTTTTTCTCCGCCGGCGGGCACCTGATACCTTGCACACCCTCCAGCCATTCACGTGCCACGCTTGCCGGAACGCTCGTCTGGTACCCCAGAGCTCGGTGTACTTTTTTTTCTGATACTCCAGCGATGACAGCGACTTCCTTGGGCGTTAGCTCTTGGTTGTGGGGGAATCTTCTCAGTCCTTGCGCTTGCAGTTTGTGCTCTTTGTTGGCATCGGCGATTAGCGCTTCTGCGAGAAGAGCCAGAAATGCTCCAAAACCCAGCAGAACTGCAAGTTTGGTTACTGTTAAAGTCAAGGTCTCAAGAATCACCACTTCGTAAATAATTATCGGGGCAATGCAAAAGAATATACCGAAAAAGGCGGGGATGATGGCATTGCCAAGATTGAACTCATCATGATCAGCATGAAACAAATTGATCCTCAGTGCCGCCCAAAGGCCAAACATCAAGAAAGCGTAGCTACTTATAAACCCTAGACTTGTAAGGATAGCATCGATAGGGCTAAAAACATCTACAAAATATTCGGGAGGTTCAGAAATATAAATCGAAAAGAAACCTAGGAGTCCTAGTAAGACTCCACCCCAAGGCAAGTTTCGAGGATTTGCCGGTTCACGCAGCTTCTTTTTCATCGTCTACCTCTTTTTTGATTGTGATAGTTCTATAATTAGATTAACCCTTGTTTTTTAAAATGTCAATAACCTGTACGCGCCCACCCAACTTTGCACTCCTTGCTTGATTCTTGATTTAAAATATACCCAATGGGCGTCATTTTGTTTAGGGAGCGATGAACTCTCTTACTGTTATACCAAATTAACCAGTCGGCAAGCCTTCGGTTAAACT
>WJLP01000015.1 GCA_014728435.1 Candidatus Uhrbacteria bacterium | reverse complement strand
ATGTTTTCATAAGCGCCAAGTCCAATTGAATATAACTGGTATCTATGCGAAAACATTTCGTTTAGATGCTGTATTTTGTATGTTATCGGACTTTCTTTTAGATGTAAACTAAAATCCCAGCGTGGGCCGGGATTCGCATCCCCCTTAATAGGGGGAGGTTGGGGATTAAGCTTGTGCCGGTTGGGCCTCTTCTTTCTTTTTGTTCATTTTGGCGATCATGGGCAGAACTACCGGAGTGAAAATTGTTGTGATGATGATCATGATGACGATTGCCGCGAAAGCTTCGTCGCCGACAACTCCCAGTGCCTTTCCTACGTTGGCGAAAATAAGGCCAACTTCGCCGCGAGGCACCATGCCGACGCCAACAACTTTCCAATCCGCTCCTTTGCCTGCCGCTACGCCGGAAATGACTTTACCGAAGATGGCGGCTATGGTGAGACCCAGGGCCACGAGTAAGACATTGATATCGGCGAGAACCGCCAAGTTGACTTGTAGGCCGGTGATGACGAAGAAAACGGGAACAACCCATTGGGCAACTCCTTCGATTAAGTCTTCAACGTGGCGGTGCCTATGTTCTTCAACAGCTTGATGCACGCATGCTTTAACATCATCTTGCGTGCATTCTCCCATGGCATCTTCGATATCGCGGACAAGGCGGGGTGAGCGGAAGCGTTTGAAGTGCACGGGGTCAAGCAGAAGGCCGGCCGCGAAGGCGCCAACAATCGGGGCGAGTCCGACCAAGGTTGATAAATACGCATAGCCCAGACAGAAGAGTAGCGCCATGGCCATTTTCATACCGATACCGGCGTGGACTTTGGAAAGATATTTGCCAAGGCGAGGCGCGATTAGACGGCCGATAGCGATGGATGCGGCTAAAAAGACGAGTGCCTTGGTTGCGATGACAACAACTTCACCGGTGCTAACATGGCCTGCTGTAACCATGGCGGCTACAACGGCCAGGATGAGCAGACCCAAGACATCATCAATTACTGCCGCGCCAAGCACAATTTGTGAAGTGCGTGACTGAAGCATTTTCAAATCTTTGAAAACGCGAGCTGTGATACCGACCGATGTCGCGGTCAGTGTCGCGCCGAGGAAGAGATAGGCGTTCGAGGAAAGGCCGGGTAAAAGCCAGGGGCCGACCAAGTACATGCCGATGACAAAGGGTGCGACCACGCCGATAATGGCTACCAAGAAAGCCGGAACGCCGACTCTGGACATTTTGTGCAGATCGGATTCCAAGCCTGTCTGGAAAAGCAAGAGGATGACCGCGAATTCGGAGAAGAGAAGGACAAATTCGTCTGTTTTAAAGGCGTCAAAAAAGTGAATACCGAACAGCACCGGAATTCCCAGTAAGACACCGAGCATGAGTTCACCAAGTACGGAGACTTGGTTAAACTTTTCAGCGACTGAGCCGGCTATTTTGGCCAGGACGACTATGAGGGCAACGAATGCCAAGACGATTACCGCGTGGCTTGTGCCATGGGCGGCGTCAGCGCCGGCAGCGTCACCTGAAGCTTTGACTATGGCCGGAATCATGAAGAGGATACCGAGCAAAGGGAGAAAGAATTTGCGTTTGAACATAGATCAGCTGATAGCTGGCAGCTGGTGGCTGATAGCTTGCTATCGGCTAACTGCTATCGGCTATCTGCTATTTAGGTTAATAACGGCACGATTGTAGCTCAACTCGTTATAATTGTCTATACCTGTTTAAAATTTTTAAAATTTCTAAGAGACAAGCTACAAACAGAATTGATAGACATATAATAAGCATATTTGTATAATGTATTTGCTATGTACAATTTTATCGTCTCACGTACCGCGTCCCACGTACCGCGTCATGGAGTTTTAATTCCTTTATTATTTACCATTTTTATCTCAATCGGTTTATTTGCCTTTGCGGATAGTGCCAATGCTCGCGCTTATTATTTTTCCAGAGGGGAATATGCCGGGGATTTTGTTAAGGAGAAAGAATCGGGGCGTATTTGGTATATTGATCCGGTAGAATCACGCAGGTATCAGATTTCCGAAAAAGACAATCTCTTGTTTGAGAGGTTAATGAGTTTAGCGCAGGTTAAATCTTGGCCCCAAATTTTATCGGCCGCGAGTATTGATGAAGATAAAGAGGTTCCGCATTCGGGCAGGATTGGATTGATGGGTATTGTGCATGATGAAAATAACCCTACTTTATTGTGGCATGTGCAAAAGCGGGCGTATAAACGCGTACCACTCACGAGCCGCGAGGATGTTCTGGAGTATGCCAAGGGAGCGATGGAGGTTGATGCGGACGAGTTGTATGAATATCCGATTCATTATTCGGATTTTGAGTATGTAATTGAGGATCCAACCGGTCAGGAATTTCCAATGGAGCAATTGGCTTACGCAACCAGTGGAAAGCATATAACCATAAATCTGCGCGAGCAAAGGTTAAGAGCCTATGAAAATAAGCGTTTGACCAATGAATTTTATATATCCAGCGGCAGATGGGGGTATTGGACCAGGAAAGGTTTGCATTCGGTGTTAAAAAAAGCTCCGGTTGTGCATTATGCTTGGACTTATGGACCGGATCATCCGGAAAATTATGATTTGGGCAATGTGCCGTACAATCTCCGTATTTATCCGCATACATATATTCACTATGCTTATTGGCACTATAATTTTGGCAGGCCTATGAGCCATGGTTGCGTTAACGTTAATCTCGCAAATATGAAATGGATTTACAGATGGGCGGATGAGGGGGTGCCGGTACTAGTGTACTAAACTTCAATTATAAAATTTTAAAAACTACAAACAAGGAGTCGAATAATACTTGATTCTTTTAGTATTGACATTTTGTGATTTTTTGATGAGTTCCTCATATCAAGCCGTTTTTACTTCTCTTGAAGTTTAGAGTTTGTATTTTGTAGTTTTGAGTAGATACAGCCGCAGTAGTTTTGGCGGTAGATGCCGGCGTCTTTGGCCCGTTGCTGGGAGAGGGTTTCCCCGTTGTCTTTTTTCCAATTCTTGCCGACAAATTCTATGTTGTATTTTTCCGCGAGATCATAACCGATGGCGTTGATTTGGTTAATATCTTTGCGGCGGGAGACGGAGAGGGTGGTTGCGACAGCTTGAAAGCCGTTGCTTTTGGCGTATTGGAATGTTTTGTTGAGGCGATGGTATATGCAGGCTTCACAGCGCCTGCCGCGTTCAGGTTCATCGCGCAATCCGCGGACGGATCGAAACCAGTCTTCGGGTTTGTAGGGGGCTTGGGTGAAGGGCAAGTTAAAATTTTTAGCCATGGTTTTGGCGGCTTCTTGTCGACGATAGAATTCGTTGCCGGGATAGATGTTGGAGTTTTCGTAGTAGATTGTTACAGTAAAATCGGGCATAAGCCTTTCGGGGACATAAGCACTGCAAACACCGCAACAGACGTGTAATAATAATTTGTTCATGGTGGAAAGTCTATCAAGTCAGTCAAGTCCGTCAAGCTTGGGCAGAGTGAAAAAATGAATGCATTAAAGATTGGAAAAAGTGGATTGACGTCAAGGAATTGTGGAGTTACTATAGATATATCCTGAAAGGGAGTTTCTTTGTTTATGAATACTGAATTTTACAGTTTGCAATTAAGTAGGCTTGAAGCGCTTGAATGCTTGAAGGCTCTTTTAACGCAGACTTTGATTGATGATGAATTGCGCGCGCAAAAGGGCTTGGAGGCGGGTGAACTTAGCCCGGTGATCAGCAGATTGGTGCAGGTATTGCGGAGGTCTGACGAGGAGGTAGAGCGCGAGACAGATGCTTCGGCCAACGATTTATGGGAGTATAGTTGGTATGCTTTTACCAGTGAATGGGCTTGGTATAGAGCACAGCAGGAGGCGTTGCGGACGCTGAAGAAAAATATGAGTAAAGTTGATTTGGCGTGCACTGAATATCAAGCTTTCGCGGAAAAGAATTTTAAGCAGTTTTTTGAGAAATATGTAGCGGAATTGAATATGAAACCGTTGCATAATTCCAATTCAAAAATATCTAAAAAGTCCAAAAGCAATTTCGGATCTTAAATCGATGTTACGGAGCGGTTCTCATGTCGACCGGGGTGAAGTCTTGGTCGATAATTTTTATACGGCTATTGTTTCCGGGGCTGTCGTCGATTTCAGCACTGTAAACGCTGATGTTGTATGAGATGAAAATGGTCGCACCGATATAGAGAATTAAAAAGATGCCTATCACGATGAAGAAAGGTTTTTTAAATTCGCGAGAGCTTTCTTCCATTTTGCGGATCAGTAAAGCGAAGCCTAGGATTACCAATGCCGCGAGCAGGGCTAACCACATAAAATCAAATAGCAATAATCTCAAAGATATAATTAATAAAATATCTATCTATTATATAAATTACAAATAAATGCAAAAAATGTCCATTATAGTTTGTACCTTGCCGGAGGTTACGAGAGAGCGCAACGGATCGAAAGGTTTCTTATTAAAGTTTTAGGATTTTTAGGTGGAGGGCTGGTCAAAATCGCCGGAATCGAGTAGTGTGTAAAGCGCATTAGAAGAATATGGCATACGCCAGGCAAAATATTGCAAAAATACAAGAAATATTCGCTTCAGTTAGCCAAAAAAAGTATGAGGGCGATGAGAATATTACGGTACACGCCGCAGTGGGGCGTTTTGCTTTTATTTACGAAAAAATCAGGAATGCGGTTGATTATAAAGATGAGCATTTAATTAGAAAAGCGGCGATTTTGCGCATCATGAAAAGGCTTTTAATGCTGGAGCGTGATCCGCGGGTTATTGCCGAGAGGCTGATTCGTGAGTTAATCGCGGCTCGGTATTTGCCAAATGGCGTAATGCCACAAACCAGTATTGATGAAGTAAGCTGGAGAATTTATAAGTTACAGTTGATTCAAAGCGTGGGTGCCGGCTCGGAATCGCATTTGGATTGGGTGAAGTCCATGGTCGCGGTTGAGATTGAGGATTTGCTGGTTGATTCGGGTAGGCAGAAATCTTTGGTAGCATTTTTATATGAAAGAATAAATGATTCGGTGAAAGTTAGGGGCGCGGAGATGGATCAATCCGAAGTACAGCTGCAAACTTATTTGGCCTGTTTTAGGATGGTAGCTAAAGCGGATGATGAGATTTTGGGTTATAAGATGCTGAGAGCGTTTTTACCGGAATGGCTGACACCGCAAAATTGGATGGATGACCCCCGGCCAATCGCCGAGCGCATGGTGGCGCTGGAGCGCAGGATTAAATTGCAGTTAAGGCATCCCATGAATTTGAAGTTTCAAAGAGTGGTTAAGCCTTGGGCCGTGGCATTGAATATGATGGCATCGGCCTTTGAGAAAAAGCCGGAGGATGTGAACGCGCTTTTGCAGGATCCGGATGCATTGAAAACCGCAGTGTCGCTGGTTGCCGAGGAGCGATATGCCAAAACAAAGGCCAGGGTGCGCAGGGCGACCGTTAGAGCCATGATATATTTGTTTTTAACCAAGATGATTTTAGCTTTGGTAATTGAGGCGCCGGCTGAATGGTATTTGTACAATGAATTGCATTATCAGCCTCTGCTTATCAATTTGTTGTTTCCGGCGGCTTTGATGTTTGTGGTGGGCTTGTTTATCAGGGTGCCGGGGCCGGAAAATACCGCCAGGATTCGGTCGGCGCTTGATGAGTTGTTGGGCGAGGGTATGCCGGGTCTTAGAATAATATCCGCCCCGCCCAAACGTTCCGCTATGGCAAAACTTATGTTGTCATTTGTTTACATGATGACTTTTGTAGTGTCTTTCGGCCTGATCAGTTTGGTGTTGGAGTATATATCGTTTACATGGATTTCAACCTTGATTTTCTTATTCTTCTTGAGCTTGGTTAGTTTTTTCGCCTTTCGTATCCGCCTGAATGCCAGAGAATATTTTGTGGTTGACGATAAAGTAACTTTGCGGCATTCGATTGTTGATTTTTTCTCGATACCGATTTTGCGCGCCGGCAGGTGGTTGTCATTATCTATAAGCCGCATCAATATCTTTTTATTCTTTTTTGACTTTATTTTTGAGGCACCGTATAAGATATTTTTATCTTTGTTGGAGGAATGGTTTACGTTTGCCAAAGAGAAAAAGGATGAGCTACAGCCGTAACCGGGAAAAATTGAACTTCGAACCACGAATGACGAACTGTGAACATCTCCGCCAGAAGCGGATGCGCCTATGGCGCAGAACTTCGAATATTAAACTTCGAATACCAAATATTAAAAATATAGAAGCAGTTATTAAAAATAAATAAAGTTTATAGAAATTAGAAGTAATAAGCTATTATGAGTTTTAAGGTGAAGCGAACATCAGAAAAGTCGAAAGCAAGGCTAGGGGAGCTTAAGACGGCTCATGGAGTTGTTCAGACTCCGTTTTTTATGCCGATTGCGACCAAAGCTGCTGTTAAGACTTTGTCGAGTGCTGACATGGAAAAGTTGAACGCGCAAATACTTTTATCTAATACTTACCATTTATACCTCAGGCCGGGGATCGAAGTCATAAATCAATATCAAGGTTTGCATAATTTTATGGCTTGGCAAAAGCCGATTTTGACTGATTCGGGTGGGTATCAGGTTTTTTCATTGGCAAAAATGCGAAAGATTACAGAGGGAGGCGCGGAGTTTAGGTCGCATATAGACGGGTCGAAGCATTTGTTGACGCCGGAGCTTTCCATGCGGATTCAGCAGGTCTTGGGCAGTGACGTGGTTATGGCTTTCGATGAATGCACACCACCCGATTATTCGGAGCTACAATTGGATGAATCGATCGCGAGGACGACGAGGTGGGCGAGAAGGTGCAAAAGTTTTTTTGAACAAAATTTGGGTTCATCAAATAATCCGGACGCGCAGCTTTTTGGCATTAATCAAGGCGCGACCAATGAGTCGCGTAGAATCGCTCATGCGAAGGAGTTGGTTGATATTGGTTTTGACGGTTATGCGATCGGCGGGCTGTCAGTGGGCGAGCCGTTTGCTGAGGCGTGTAAAATCGTGGAAGCGCTGAATGGAGTATTACCCAAAGACAAGCCGCGTTATTTTATGGGAGGCGCCAAACCGCATGAGATTGTCGCCTATGTAAAACGGGGAGTGGATATGATGGATTGTGTCATACCAACCCGTAACGCAAGGCATGGGTTGATGTATCGATTTTTACACGATGATTTGAATCAAGCGGATTTTTATGAAACGGTTCATGTGACAAATCAGAAATATACTTCGGATCAAACCACCTTATTGCAAAATAAAGGCACGATTGAAACGGGTTTTGACGAGGAGCTGGCGAGATATTCTTTAGGGTATGTGAGGCACTTATTCAGCGTAAATGAAATGTTGGCTTATCGGCTGGTTACGCTTGTAAATATCAGGTTTTACTTGGAGTTAATGGAAAGAATTCGTACCGCTGTTACAGACTCCAAGCTCTAGATACAATACTTTTAGATTAAAAAGTAATAATACTGGACGCTGTTTTGCGCGAGCGTTAGTAT
>WJLP01000001.1 GCA_014728435.1 Candidatus Uhrbacteria bacterium | reverse complement strand
GTTTACCCCAACGCGGAATGCAAGTTTTCTTATCGCGACAGCGTATTTAAACATGAACCTCACATAATCTTACGTGCCACATTGAGCCTAAAAAAAACCGACGACCCGTCCGCTGTCCGCGCTCGCATGGAAGAATATATCACCAAGCGCAAAGAAACACAGCCCCTGGCCGAATCATCCGCCGGCTGCATGTTCAAAAATTACGCTTTCAAAGATGAATCCGAACTCGATCGCCTGGCCGCCGACACGCAAATCCCGCAGGAAATGCTGGATAAAAAATCCATTTCGGCCGGCTGGCTCGTCTCCCAAGTAGGCATGAAAGGCGAAAAAATCGGCGACGCGCAAATCAGCGAAAAACACGGCAACTTCATCGTTAACCTCGGCAACGCCCGTGCGCAAGATGTGCTAATGCTGACTTCCAAAGCTAAAATGAAAATCCGCGACGATTACAACATTATGCTCGAAGATGAGGTTGAGCTTGTTGGTTTTGACTCCTAGCAACTCTCATCGTACGCTATAAATATCATTAATTAACAAATAATAAATAACAAATAATAAAGAATATTCTCCAGTTTGCTTTGTTCTTTATTCATTATTATTTATTAATTAAAAGTATGACTATCAACATACGCGCCAAAAACATGGATCTCACAGACGCTATCCGGCAGTACGCGGAAGACAAATTCACATCCTTAGACAAATTCTACGACAATATCCTCCACATCGAGGTCGACTTGGGGCTGGATACCAACCATCACAACAAAGGCGAAATATATTCCTGCACCACCATGGTCGATGTACCCAATAAACTCTTCCGCGTCACAAAACAAGAAAAAGATCTCTACAAAGCCATCGACAAAGTCCGCGACCATCTCCGCGAAGAAATCACATCCTGGAAAGAAAAGAACAGGGATTTGCGTAGATCTTAGCAATATCCCCCATATCCCCCTTATTAAGGGGGAGTTTTATATGCCAAAATTAATTAGTAACGGAAGGTGTATTCCTTATGATCCTGATTTAATTGATCTTGCAAAAAAGTTAAGAAATAATGTCACGATTCATGAACGAAAACTCTGGTATTTTTTGCGTGAGATCAAGCCTCGTGTTTTAAGACAACGACCGATATTGTATTACATAGCCGATTTTTACTGTCCTGCCAAAAAATTAGTTATCGAGATTGATGGCACTCAACATCAGAGTACGGAGGGACGTGAAAAAGATGCGTTACGCAAGAAAATCTTAAATGGGCATGGAATTAACGTCATTAGATTTACAAATCGCCAAATCGATAATGAATTCAGCGAAGTCTGTGAAATAATTCTTGAATATCTGAAAAACTAATTAACGTGCCCTTAACAAAAGGATTAGGGGATAAAATGACGCTAAATCAACACAAATTTATCCTTTATCCTTCATCTTTAATCAATTTTGCCAAAAGTAAAGTTTTTGCTTTGACGTATTGCCAATTTATGAGTAAGATAAGCGCAATATGTCTATATTCAACAAACTTTTTGGTGATCCGAATGAAAAGGAATTAACAAAGATCCGGCCGTTTGTGGAAGCTGTAAACGCACTGGAACCGTCAATTCAAACGCTTTCCGACGAGCAACTGAAAGAAAAAACCGCGGAATTTAAAGAACGCCTCGAAAAGGGCGCGTCTTTGGATGGCATAATGACCGAGGCATTTGCCGTTGTCCGTGAAACCTCAAAGCGCCAGCTGGGCCAACGCCAATACGATGTCCAGCTCATCGGCGGATACGTCTTGCACAAGGGTCAAATCGCCGAGATGCGCACCGGTGAAGGTAAAACGCTCACAGCAGTCGCGCCCATCTACCTAAACGCATTAACCGGCAAAGGCGTACATTCCATCACGGTTAACGATTATCTCGCCCGCCGCGATACTGTTTGGATGGGCCAGGTTTACCACGCGCTCGGCCTCACGGTCGGTTGTATCCAGCATGAAAGCGGTTATGTTTACGATCCGGAATTCAAAGCCGAACCCAAGCACGACGAAGATCGCGATGAAACCGGCATGTTCCGCGTGGATATGGATTACCTGCGCCCCGTCTCCCGCAAAGAGGCGTATGAAGCGGACATTACCTACGGTACCAATAATGAATTCGGCTTCGATTACCTGCGCGACAACATGGTGCAATCCATCGATGACATGGTCCAACGCCAAGAGCTTAACTACGCCATCATCGACGAAGTCGACTCAATCCTTATCGACGAAGCCCGCACACCGCTCATCATCAGCGGTCCGGCCGAGGAGGCTAATGAACTCTATTACAAATTCGCGGATCTGGTACCGCGCTTGGAGCCGGAAACCGATTACGCCATGGATGAAAAACTCCGCACCGCCACTGTCACCGAATCAGGCATCGCTAAAATGGAACAATGGCTGGGCGTGGAAAATATGTACGAAGCCGGCGGTGTGCGCCTTGTTCACCACCTTGAAAACGCACTTCGCGCGTATGCCATGTATAAAAAAGATAAAGATTACGTAGTCAAAGACGGCGAAGTTGTCATTGTTGACGAATTTACCGGCCGTTTAATGCAAGGCCGCCGCTACAGCGAAGGTTTGCACCAGGCCATCGAAGCCAAAGAAAAAGTAAAAATTCAACGCGAATCGGTCACGCTTGCCACGATCACCTTCCAAAATTTATTCAGGCTCTACAGTAAACTCGCGGGTATGACCGGTACGGCCGTTACCGAAGCCGAAGAGTTTTCCAAAATCTACAAACTCGAAGTCGTCAGCATACCTACCAATAGACCCAACCGGCGCAACGATCTGCCCGATAAAGTCTATCGCAGTGAAATGGGCAAATTCAAAGCCGTGGTCCGCGACATTAAAAAACTTCGTGATACCGGCCAGCCGGTCTTGGTCGGTACGGCATCCATCGAAAAAAACGAAATATTGGGCGAACTCCTCAAAATGGAAGGCATTCCTTTTAACCTGCTAAACGCAAAAAACCACGAAAAAGAAGGTGAGTGGATCGCTCAAGCCGGTAAGCGCGGCGCGGTCACGGTTGCCACCAACATGGCCGGTCGCGGCGTCGACATCACCTTGGGCGGCAATCCGCCCGATCCCGCGGAAGCCGAAGAAATCAAAAAGCTGGGCGGCCTCTTTGTGCTTGGCACCGAGCGCCATGAATCGCGCCGCATCGATAATCAGCTAAGAGGGCGCGCCGGCCGCCAAGGCGACCCGGGCACCACCCAGTTTTATGTCTCCTTGGAAGACGATCTAATGCGTATTTTCGGATCTGACAAGATGAAAACCCGCATGGAATTTTTAAAGATGCCCGAGGATGAGCCTATTGAAAGCTCCGTACTGTCTAAAGCTATCGCTTCAGCTCAAAGCAAAGTTGAAGGGCATAACTTTGATATCCGCAAACATGTTCTTGAATACGATGATGTCATTAATAAGCATCGCTTGGCCATCTACACTCAGCGCCGAACTATCCTCGAAGAATCCGCCAAAGCCACCGAAGAAGGGGAGAGACCGCTTAAAAAATATCTTATCGAGGCCATAACCTCCGAAGTTGAACAGGTGGTTTTCTTTCACACCGGATCCGACGACCCCAACTTCTGGGATCTTGAAGAAGTTGCCAAAGCCGTAAACGCGCTTTTGCCGACCGAGTTTGGCGCGGAGAAAGCATTACAAGCATTGGAACCGGAAATCAAAGAGCAAAAAGGCGATATCGTGCAAAAGCGCACCAAGGTCATCGATACGGTCATGGAGCTTGCTCATAAAGCTTACGCGCATATCGAAGAATCGGTCGCCGATCCTGTCATGATGGGTGAATTGGAAAAAGGAATTCTTTTGCGCGCTTATGACATGCTTTGGGTGGACCACTTGGAAGCCGTCACTCATTTGCGCCGAGGTATCGGCTTGCAAGGTTATGCCCAACATGACCCGCTGGTGGAATATAAACGCGAAGCATACCTCTTGTTTAACGAACTAAACTCACTTATCAGCAAACAAGTTGCGCACGCCATCTTCAAGATCCCCACCGCCAAACGCACCGCATTGCACTACTTCAAACCTCGCTCGGGAGGCCAACCGCTCATTTTCTCCGGTGCGGCCAAAACCTCCGACCAAAAAAACACATCCTCGTCTGCCGTGACAAACGATCCAAAGTACAAAAACGTGGGCCGCAACGATCCCTGCCCCTGCGGATCCGGCAAGAAATATAAAAAATGCCACGGAGCGTAGAATCGAACTACGAACTTCGACATCGAACTACGTATTCCGAACTTCGAACAACGAACTTCTCCGCTCAAAGAGCTACGGGGCACAGGCCGAACAACGGACTACGGACTCTGAATTACGAATCGAGCTCAGCTCGACGAACTTCTCCGCTCGAGGCGGATGCGCCTATGGCGGAGAATTCCGATTAATCATGGTAAAAAAATCCGCATCGTTTTGCGATGCGGGGAGAGCTTAGGAGTACCGGATGGGTACGTCGTAGGCCAGGATCTCGCGGCGGAGCTTATCGGGGTCTGCTCGCAGGTTTAGCGGATCTCGCAAGAGCTGTCTCTCGGCTTGTTTTGCGCGCTCGCGCAAACAAAGCACTCGTTTTGAACCCGTGTTGATGATACGGAGCCTGTCCGGGTCGGCGAATTTCGCCAAAACGGCTTTATCGCTCCAGCTGTCTCTAAGCATATAAATCGCGGATTTATCGGCAAAAACATCATCCGACAGGTAAAGCCTGTGCGCCTGCATGAAGTTTGCGCATTTGCGTGTCTCCATATCAAACAATCCGCGTTTGTGCATGGCCTCCTCCATGTCCAGCATGGCAAAGACCACATCCGCGACTCTAATTTTTCGATTCCATTCCACAAAACCCAGATCGTCATCCGTCATCTTGATGAAAATGCAAAAGCAAGGCTGAGTATTGTTACCTACGGCCAGATAAAATCTCGTGGGCGGGACCGACATAAGAACCGGTATAATGCCTCGCTCACGCGTCTTGAGAAACAATTTCATAAATATTTTTCCGTCTATGGCTGTGGGAAATCCAAAATTTTTCACCAAGCTTAACAGCTCGATCAGCAGTTTGGGAGAAAGTTCCCAAAGCGGCGCGGGAACTTCGAAAGGCGTGAAGGCATCCCTGCCCACAAGCCCTTTTTTGGCTCTGTTAAGGACTTTTTGGGCAGGGTCCATCTTAACCTCCATTATGGCAATTTGTTACGGGACGCATTCGCGGGAGAGAGATGCGAATGTCTTTTGTTATCATATCACGAGCCTCATGTCAACACTAAAAACCGGCCATCGGAATACGGCAATCGGCAATCGTTAATTAGCATTATGCACGAAGTACGGAATCGGTGCCTATAATCAGCGATATTCGATATTCGATTTTATAACATGTTATAATGGCTTTATTATGGAATCCCAAGAACCAAAATCGTCCACAGCGGAAGTATCGCCTCAAACTGAAGCGCCGGCACAACACGAAGTGGCTCCCGGAGTGTACGAACTTACCGTCACCGAAGCGGTCGGCAGTGTCGAAAAGCAAGCTAAAAAAGATGTCACAGCGGTCGAGGGAATGCAACTTGAAGGCGTGCCCGCAGAAGTAAGCGAGGAAGCTCGAACCAAGCTCGAGGCCGAGGCTCGGCAAAGCATAGCCGAAATAGTCGGCATACAAGAAGAAGATGTGGATGCCGCATTTGCCGAAGTCGCCCCGGCTCAAACCGACGAAGCTCCGGTATCGGAAGAAGTTCCAAAATCTTACAGCCCCGAAGCTTTCGCGGACACTATCAGGCCCGCGGCTGAGGCGCCGTCGCTAAAAGTCGAGCAACAAGAAGAATACCCGGATCTGCCGTCATCCATATTAACCGAAAAGATACTCGCCAAAGATATGGATGCAAAAACGGTAGAGCAAATCGATCAAATGTTAAGAGAAGAAATGGGTGATAGATATAATGACGACATGACGGCACACGAAGCCGCGGTCTTTGCTTCGGCTTTTGATAAAATTCAAAGGGAGTTGTCCAAAGGCGTGGATATAAATATTGTCACAAGCCATCTTTTACCTGAGTTACAAGAAAAATTGCCCAGGCATCAAACCATTGTCCATGAAAGCGGTTCGGGCAGTGAAGCTATAGCGCAGGTTAACGCGGCATTGCCCGATGCCTGGCAAACCAAAGAAATCCGTGATTCCTTGGCTCAAGGTGAACAACTGCCGGCTTTGGCGGAAATCCGGGCCAATATCGGCACCGAAAACTTAAAGACCTTTTTGGAGGACATGCCGAAAAGTATCGCTGCCGATAAGCGGCTTATGCAGACTCTTTTTAGTCAAGAAAATGCACCCCGTCTGTCCGCGGCTTTAGCCGAAAATCCTCAAGAAACAAGTGAACTGCTTTTAAAAACAGCCAAAATAGCCAAGGATAAACCGCACATTATTCCCAGAATGCTTAGAGCCGAATCTTTGCAAACCGTTAAAATGCTGTTGGACAATTATTCGCTGGGCATGGCTTTGGGAAGGTCGGCGGAATTGGAAAGGGAGTTGGGGCAAATCATCGATCTAAACCCGCCAAAAGCTGAAACCGCGGCTCAAGAATTGGCAGAAACCGGCGAACAAGCATCCGGCCCGGCGGAAGTCCGCAGAACCCTGCGCGCCGGTTACATG
>WJLP01000014.1 GCA_014728435.1 Candidatus Uhrbacteria bacterium | reverse complement strand
TTCATCACTATCACAAGAAGTGGCTGCCTAATTTATTGCGGGAATTCGAGGCTCGCTGGAACGCTCCGAAAATGTTCGAAAATCCGCTTAACTATCTGCAAATATGCTTAGTGGTTGTTCCAAGTCGTTGACAAAAGCCTTCACTAACATTGATTGACATAAATCACTATCTCTGTTAACCTCTCCTTACTAATAAGACATTACGCCTTGCGGGCTCCGTGCTCGCGAACGCGCTGACCTGGCCACTCTGTTATTTGCTCGATTGTCACCGATCGCTCACATGACACAGTTGCCAAAGATCTATGTTAGATCCAAAGCGAAAGCAAAATATCATTAAAAAGTTTAAAACCCACGATACGGACACCGGTTCACCTCAGGTTCAAATCGCCATCCTTACCGAGGAAGTCAAAGAACTTACCGGCCATCTCCGCTCGCATAAAAAAGATTTTTCCTCACGCCGCGGTCTGATCAAAAAAGTCGGCGAACGCCGCCGCCTCATGAAGTATTTGAAACGCGAAGATTCAAAAGCCTACGATGAACTCATGAGCAAACTGAAGATCTAATCCGTACTTTGTACCTCGTACATCGTGCAAAAACAAAAAAATCCGGTCACGCGCCGGTTTTTTTGCTTTATTTCTTTCGGAGCTATAAACTGTTATAAATTTATTCACAAAGCAAACCCGGATCGCAATTTCAGTAATTGCTATTTGCTAATTACTCTTGATCGCCTTTGGCGATAATTATTAATTGTATATAAAGTTATGATAAAACGTCCCGCTCAACGCGTCGCGGTTCTCATCGACGCTCAAAACATGTACCACTCGGCTAAGCATCTGTATGATTCCAAACTTAACTTCCCGGATGTAGTCCGCGCCGCAACTCAAGATCGCCAACTTATCCGCGCTATCGCTTATGTGGCTAAGTCAAAAACAGGCGAGGAATTGGCTTTTTTTGAAGCACTCGTTGAAGGTGGTATAGAGCTTCGCGTCAAAGACGTGCTGGAATTCTCCAGCGGTATGAAAAAGGCGGATTGGGATGTGGGCATGACCATCGACGCTGTAAAACTCGCCGAAAAAGTCGACGTCCTCATCCTTCTCACCGGAGACGGCGACTTTGTCCCTTGTGTTGAATACCTGCAAGCACGCGGTGTCATCGTTGAAGTGGTCGCCTTTTCACAATCCGCCAGTTCCGAACTAAAAGGTGCTTGTGACATCTTTTTTGATTTATCCGAAGACGCTCAGCAATTTCTTATCCGTTCAGGAGCTAAAACACCCGCCCGCAGAACTACCCGTAAAACCTCTAAATAAATTTCAAAGATACAAATCCACGCCAATCGACCATCGTTTTCTGCGAGTCGCACGAGATCCCACGAGATACATACATGAAAATAAATGCGGAATAAAACTCAATTTCCAAATATCAAACTCAAACATCTGTCCGGGATTTGATAGTTGATATTTGTTGAAATCCTCGCGTCTTTGGAATTGCTTTTTTGTATCCTTAATAGTCATCTGTGTGTTTGTGTTATAATAATCGTACTTTATGTTACGAGCGTATCTTGGAGTTATAATGCTAATCATTTTCTCAATCACCAACGGAGTGAGCGCGGCAATGACAAGCGCAAACTATGAAATCAATTTTGATGCCATCACTAGCGGCGGCACCGATTTTAGCTCATCAACAAATTTTCAGTTAAGCGATACCGTAGGAGAACAGGGGACCGGCTACGGCGACAGTTCAAACTACATGCTCCACGCCGGCTACCGTCAAACCGACGAAGAACCATTTCAACCCACGCTGGAATTTATCTTGGGCGCGCAAAACGAATCATCGCAAACCGAGTACACCGCTCTTTCAATCGCGGGCAACACCGTAACTGTGGCGGATGAATCGCCTTTCGCCACGGGCAGTCGCATCGGGGTAGTAGAAAATCAAGGCCTGAATTTAATTGCCGTTGTGGGCAAGATAGTCTCTATCGCCTCTAATGTAATCACCGTAGATAAGTGGGATGGGCAAACCGGTTCAATCAGCGCCTCGCCCGCCGGAGGAGATGACTATGTGTACCTCATGAATAGTTATTCGGTTGGCCTTGGCTTGGTTACGCAATCCGGAACAGCTGGTATCGTTATGGCCGAAGTCAGTACCAATGCAACCAATGGTTATACATTGCAAGTTCAAGCTCACGACAGCTTAAAGTCCGGAGTCGTTGATGTTATTGATTATGTTGCCGATGGGTCCGTTACTGCGGGCGAAGAAGAATACGGCGCCAGTGTACACGGCCTAACCGCAACCAGTACCGGCTTTGACTTTCCCATGAACACAAATTATAGGGATATTCAAAAAAGCGATACTATAGCCGAAGCCGATCGTGTCAGTATGATTTATAAACTTAGTGTTGATTCACTTACCAATGCGGGTAATTATCAACAATCCGTCAGATACTTATTAACAGCCAACTTTTAACTTTTGTTCATATTTGGTGTACAATACCTTCAAGTCAGATTCACTTGTGCATAAACGGCACGTAACTGCTGAAAGTGAATCATCAAGGATCAATGCTTATCCGGATGACAGGACTGGATAACCATGGTTCCTTGAAAGGTCGAAATACCCAAATATCTTTTTGGTATTGGGAACAGATTTAAATTTTAAATCGAAGCGTATATCGATGTGTTTTTCACCATGAGGGGGGAAAACATGGATATATAAATTTTGCATTTGCTCATGGCTTGCAACTGCTTCGATTCTTCTTGAACAAAAAGTTCAAAAAATAAACAAAATTCTTTATGAACAAATATTATATAAAAATATTTTCCTTCGTGGCATTATTCGGTATGTGCGCGGCCATGCTACCTGTAAACGCAGGCGCGATTGAGCTCTCGCGCGGTTCGCTTCATCCCAACGGTGAACTGGAGTCCTCCCACTTGGATGGAGATTATATTCCCGTGTACGCTTACTGGGATGTTGATGGCGGTGGTGATGGTTATGCATCCGGTACCCAAGCCACCTTCACTGTTACTTGGAGCGACACCACATCAACCACCGGCTTCCCTCAACATGGCTCATCAACTAACTTGCAGGTAAGCTCTCCTTGTGCAACATCCTCGGTTGGCGGATACAGCGCTCACTGGAATAATGCCAATGTCAGCCCTTCCCAAGCTTCGCTAACTTTTTCTGAACCTGTAGCAAATGGCGATCGGGTTGGTGGTTGTGTCAGGGTACCGGTAACCGATGGTGGTGAAATGTATAAAGCCAACTTTTCTTTAGCCGTCATGACAAGCGAGGCAACGGGCACGGATTATGGCGCTGTAGAGTATTATGTAAACGGTGGTAATGACGTAATGTATGTCGATGCCACTGTGCAGGCAACACTCGAATTTGCCATTGTGTCCAGCACCGATGTTACCGTAGAAGAGCACACTTGCCACCTTGGTACTCTTAACATTGCCGATGTTAATGAATGTGAATATCGCTTAAGAGTCACAACCAACGCTTCAAACGGCTTTCAAATCAGTGTCAGTTCTGATGGTGAGCTAAACAAGGGTGGTCATGCCACCATTACTCCGGTTGTAAACGACGTGTTGGTTACAGCCGGCACCGAAGCGTATGGTATAGCGGTAGATGAAGCTACAACTGGTGGTAGAGATGCCGGCACAGGCAACTTTGACCAACCGATGACTGATGTAGGTGATTTTGCCGCTGACGATACCCCGGTTCCGACGAACACAACACCGGTCATGGTTAGCTATGATAGTGGTTTCTGGGGCACATCAACCGACTCCACTGCCAAAATCACTCATCGTGCGGCGATTGATGCCACTACGCTTGTGGGTTACTACCAACAAGAAGTCAAATATTACATCTCTCCCTCTTTCTAAAGTGAGCGATATTTACCACCCCTCATCTCGCATGGGGGGTGGAATAATACAGCTCATGGCGCGGCTCTTCCTAAAATTGTGCTTTGGAGTTAATATATAGCCGCGTTTTTAATTTTATAAAATTTAAATATGTATAAAAAGATCATCTATACTTTTTTTCTGCTAGCCTTTTCGGTTTTAATATTCGGCATAGCCACAAAGCAAGCTTTGGCATTTGCCGTCTCCCCCGTGGTCATCGAACACGAACTTGCACCGGGCATGAGCGCCACCGGTAAAATCAGGGTAACAAATACGCAAGAAGATTCGGCTAGGCACTATGTTTTTGCCCAAAAATTTGTACCCGTAGGCGAGGAAGGTAGGCAGCAATATATCGAACCCGAGGATGATATTACCAATTTTTCTCAATGGTTTGATATTAATAATACTTCTTATGTAATTGATGCTAAAAGTACTGAAGAGATTGAATATACAATCACTGTTCCCCCCAATGCCGAACCCGGCGGTCATTACGGCGCGTTATTCGTTTCATTGGATCCACCCGATCTTGAGAGCGAAGAATCGGGAGCTAGCTTGTCATCCAATACGGGCATCCTGTTTCTTATAAGAATCGCCGGCGATATTTTTGAAAATGCAACTGTTGAATCATTCGATACAAATCAAAAAATCTTCAGTCACCTGCCTGCCAATTTCAGCTTGCGTTTACGTAATGAGGGCAATGTGCATTTCAGACCTAAAGGTACTATGGAGATACGTAATATGTGGGGCAGTATCGTTGCCCGAGTACCCGCAAACCCCAGAAATTCTGCAGTTCTACCCAACAGCATTCGTCGTATAAACACCTGGTGGGCAAAAACCAATGAACTGGCCCAGGGCGGTTTTACGGCCGGTTTGATCAATGAATGGAATAACTTCGGCCTCGGCCGCTACACCGCCGCGGTTAACGTCAAATACGGCACCGAAAACAAAAACTTGGAGCCTGTTGAAACCTCATTTTGGGTTATCCCTTGGCGCATGATACTTATTCTGGCTGTGTTTTTAATCACGTTGTTCATCGTTATGAAGATCTATAATAAAGCCATTGTATCCTCGGCTATCAAGAAATCTAACAAAAAGAAGTAACATATCGGTAACTGTCACAAGAACGGATCATATATCCGTTCTTTTTATCAGACTAAGTATCTTGGTCCGCCGAGAAAGGCGAGCGGTGCCCTGTTCAGTGACATCTGGCGCGTTAAAGTCCGTTTCCCGTATTCAATGTGTATGGTATAATATTAAAGTAAGTACAGCTCAAATAAAATGATACATCGGCTCAAAAAGCACTTACGCTATTTTTCTTCCATCAGTTTGATTTTAGTGATGGCTTTTAGTGTTTTTTCCGATTTTGCCAATGGTGGCCAAATACCTTCCGCACAAGTCTCTTTATCCGATCACACGATTTCCACGGCCGCCAATCATACTTATAAATTCCAAACTCCAAGCGGCATCGATTCGCCCACCGACACAATCACCATCGATCTATCATCTTGGACCGTCGGCCTCACCGATCACACAGACATCGATATCTTCTATGGTCCTGCAACCGGCCTGGAAAACACAACCTCCGTGGCCGCTTTGCCCGCCGTAAACACATGGGGCGCGGCTTTCTCCGGTGGAGTACTTACCTTAACACCACCTTCAAACTCGGCGCCCGGGTCCATTCCTGCCGGTAATTACATCACGGTTCGCATCGGCACCAATGCCGCGGGCGGTGATGCCAGCCTCACAAACCCCGCAACCGCGGGCAGTTACTCCATAACCATCGGCGGCGGCTTTGGCGACATGGCTCTTTTAGCGCAAGCCATCATGAACAGCAATTCCGTGTCGGTTTCCGGCCAAGTTGGCCCTTCATTGCAAATAACCAACCTAAATCCCTCCTCTGTTGTCGAAGGTACCGGTGGCTTTACCATGATTATTACCGGTTCGGGCTTTGTTTCCAGCACAATAACTCAACTTGACGGCAACACGCGCCCCACGGTCTTTGTCAGCTCCACCGAAGTCCTGGCCACCATTCTGGCTTCCGACATTAACGCCCAAGGTACTCGCCAAATCACGGTTCACAACCCAATTCCGGCCATCACCTCCAACCAACTTCCTCTTACCGTCACATCTCAAGGCGGCGGCGGACCAAGTCAAGATACAACCCCGCCCACAATCATCAATCCTCAAGTCATCAACATCACCCAAACCACGGCGCGCGTTATCTGGGATACGGATGAAGCTGCGGATTCTCTGGTAGAATACGGCCTTACCAGTTCCTATACCGACAGCGTATCCAACAGCGCCCTTGTCCTCTCGCACGGCATAGACCTAACCAACCTCACTCCCAGCACCACATATCACTTCCGCGTTCAATCCTCCGATCAATACGGCAACACAAGCGTCTCCGTTGATTACACTTTTACAACCCTGCCCTGGCCGCCTTTGGAAATCGCCAATGTTACCAGCACAAACATTACCGACAATTCCGCCATTATCGTTTGGGATACCAACCGTCCGGCGGATTCAAGGGTTGAATATGGTTTAACTTCGGGT
>WJLP01000013.1 GCA_014728435.1 Candidatus Uhrbacteria bacterium | reverse complement strand
TCTCGCCCGCCAAACTCATCAGCTTGTTCGCGCTATCATGTAATTCCAAACCTTCCAAACTTGCCGTGCCCGTGGCAAACGAGATAATCTCCACCCATTCTTCTCCTTCTGCCGGATTGGGCATGATCTCATTTAGGCGCAATAATGCTTGCCGTCCCACGTGCGTCCCGCTTTCCGTCCTGCTTGCGGTGGCCTGTGTATCTAAGGTTGAGCTTGCGGTTTGCGTCGCCGCACTGGATGAAGCCACCGCGGCTTGAGCCATTGGCTTTGCTTCAATCCCCTCATCAGAGTCACTTGCCTCCAATTCATATTTTATCTTCACCTCTTCCTCGCGGATAATGTTCGTGCCGCCCGGAGTGGGGAAGTATGTGTATTGCCACGTCTGTTTGGCGTCCCGCGCCAAGGCCATGCCTTTTTCATGACCCGCATAAGTCAGCGTATCCACCACCAACCCGCCTTCTGTCTGCAGATAAACCGAGTCTCCGCCATTATTAAACTTGCTCGAACCAAGCTCGAAAACTTTATACTTTTCCCGCGGCCTGATTTCACCTTTAAGCTTTATGGCGCGCCCCACCGAATCGTGAATCTCCAAGCCGTCTAACAAAACAGTCCTGTCCGCCGCCAAATTTACCAGCTCCACCCATTCTTTGCCGTCATCCGGAGCAGCCATAACCTCATTTATGCGCAAGAACCTAACCATGGTCTCATGCTGAAAAGCGGATCTCGGCAATTGGCTTTGCGGTTCACTCATCACGGTTGACGTGGGAGCTAAAAGCTCATCGCTTGCAATAGCGGGCGGCGTACTTGTCGCCACTGTCTCACTGCCGGTATCAGTGTCAGCCGCCGGCTCGGTCGATGTTGCCGCAACACCGGTCGATGTTGCCGCAAGCCCCTCCGGCGCCGTACCGGTTGCGCTTACCGCCGGCAAAGAACTCGTCGAGGCAGCGCCTGCGCCGGCCGCAGAGTCATCCGCCTCGGTGCCGGTCGCAACGCCGGCCGCTTCAGTGCTCGTCGCAACAGCTCCCGTACTGGTCACCGCCTCGCCATTTTCTACGTTGTGCGTTGTACGTTGTACGCCCTCTAAAATACCCGGCGTACCACAGTCGCTCGTCAACATGTTCTCCGCCGATTCGCATGTCACCCAAACCGAGTCACTGTCACCAAGCGTTTTTGCATCCGTCCGGACCATGCTGGCTTTTGTCTCATCCGAGAAGCCGGCAAACGGCGCGCTCCCATCCCCGGCTTGATCTAAAAGCACGCCATCCGCGTCAAAAAGCCGAATTAGCATTTTTGAATTGGAAAGTGAAACCGTACTCGTCACAATGTCGGGTGTCACGTCTGCGGCCGCCTTATTACTCCCAGCATCATAATTGGCTGCCAAGAGAGCGCCGTTTGCCGGTATCCAAGTGTCACTGGCAAAGACAATGTCTCGGTCGCCCGAACCCGCGCCTGTAAGCCGCCAGCCGCTTACATCAACAGCTCTATCCGCCGGATTAGCCAGCTCGATCCATTCATCGGCAGTGCTCAAAGAACTGCCCGCCCAAGCCACTTCGCTGATGTAAACCAACTCTCCTGCTTGCGCGGCTTTTGGTAAGGCCAGAAACATTATTACCAGCAGTTGAGTAATCAAAGCCCATCTGCAAATTAACTTGCATCTCCTCATACAAATTTATCTCGGTCCTTGTAAAGATCCCCTGTTCGAATCTTTTTACAAGTTCCCATTTATTATTACTTTTAGTATGACACGGGTTTTTATTTTCTCGTGGATAAACTGGGTATCGTCTCAACCTCGAGCGCGTGATTTATTCAACTTGTTAAAATTTACAAACTTGTAAATTCGTACAGCATACGTCGTACATCGTACAAAAATCAAATAGCTGTTAGATTTATTCAACAAAAAGACAAAAGGCTCCTTTCTTGCTCTTGACAGGTTTTAAAATCCGCATTGCGAAAAGCTCTTATTCACAAGGGTTTATTTCAAAGATTGCAGTATTGACTTATCTAAATCTTTCTGCTCTAATTGGAGCAGAACGTTCACAAGGGAGAGGGAAATGAGAACCAGCTCATTGGGTCAATTGGTTGAAGATATGTCGGTTTGTAATCAAGGATATATGATGCAAGGCGATTTCCTGGTTTATAGCTGGGGAGATGCCATCCTTTTGCATGATGCCGACCTGCGCAAGCCCAACAGGAAAGTCCGAAGCAAAACTTGCAGTGCCGGCTCAATCTTCCGCGCCAACAAAGAGCGCACCCGGCGCACTGATGGCAATACCACACACGATATTTATGAATACGGCCTTTATGATGCCTTCCGCGGTGCAAGCCATGCTGTGGCCAACTATGGCGCAGATGGTGCACCTCATACCGAAGACGCGGAAATCGAAGACACTATTCAGGCTCTGCATGAGTACACAACCTTTTTGATGAATCTGGGTCCGCTCTTTGCTCATGTACAATCTGATCTGAATGTGGGTATGGGGGATCTGGCCGGCTCTTATCGGTACAAGATCGACGAGCGCAAGAAGCGCGCCGAGGGGCATATGTGGCGCGGTATCATGGACATAGATTCACTTGGCCGGCGCAATCCCGGCGCCCAGCGCTATGCTATGTACGGCGCGGGAACAGAACTGCGCAAGCGCCAAGACATGATTGGCTGGTTGTCCACTCACATGGATCACAAAGCCGTACGTTGTTTCCGGCTTATAAACGAACACATGGAATTCTTTAACGATCTTTGGCGCAGTATCTGCACCACGGATGCCGCGGACCAGCTTATGGCCGGGCAAACCACCGGCCATTCTATGGCCATGGTGCATGATTTCTACATCCGTGCGTCAGCTATCCGTGCTCTGCCTTTTCGGCGCTTTGCGATGCACACAGCTCAAGATTTACTGGAGCTTCGTTATGCTCTCGAGAAACGGATGGATGAAGAGCGAATCCGCCACCTTACCAACCGCTTGCGCGAGGGCACTCGCTGGGCATTCGCACTTGATGTCCTGCAGATGGAAATCATTTTCCCACTGTCCGAGCTTGTGTATCGTTTGAAACGCCAAGAACAAAAGCGTCGCAAACAAACCAAAACGGCAGGCAAGATTAAAATCACGTACAGCATGGCACCCGATGAGTTTGATATAATCTTACATAAACTCTTCACCGAGGTGCCTCGCTCTGCGGATGAGCCGGATCACTCGTTCGAAACGCGTCTGGGAAAGATATACGACCAAAGTATCCGTAGTCCTAAAAAAGAGCGCGTACAGCTCTTGCTCGGTGACATGAAACAAGACATCGCCGAAGACGACTGGATAGCCGTTAAAAACAGTCTGGTCGACATCTCCAGAAAAATTTAAACACCTACCGCCACTCCGGCGGTTTTTTGTTCTAAATATCAACCCAGCACTTTCTTACTAAGATAGGGTGTAACAATGGTGAGTGAGTGGGTTTGACTTGTTTACGCGCTGGTTTCAATATACCGACAACGCACATTAAGAACCAAAAAAGCTGGGAGGCTGTCATGCTCGTTGCGGTTAAAAAACGTTTTACACCCAAGGTCAATCTCAAGAATGGCGAAACACAATGGCGAAATCATGTCATTTCTGTCCGTCAATTCACTCGTGAGGATTTGGACGAGGTGCTCTTTCCGGCCTCTGAAAAGATGCTCACCATGGTGCAGGAGGTCGGCAAGGTGGGTTTTCTTTCCGGCAAGGTGCTTGCCTGCCTATTCTTTGAGCCTTCAACTCGAACAATGTCCTCATTCTTCACCGCGATCGAACGACTGGGCGGCAGTGCCATTGCCATCAATAACGTTCAATTCTCCTCGGTCTCCAAGGGTGAATCTCTTCGCGACACAATCCGCACACTTGGCGGATACACGGACGCCATTGTCATGCGTCATCCGGAGGAAGGTTCTGTTGCAAAAGCGGCAGAATGCAGCCCCGTACCCATCATTAACGCCGGTGATGGCAAGGGAGAGCACCCTACTCAAGCTCTGCTCGACCTCTTCACCATACAGCGCGAGCTAAGTAGTATCGACGGCCTAACGGTAACCATGGTTGGCGATTTGGCTCACGGGCGCACGGTTCATTCGCTTGCGCGGCTGCTAACGCTCTATGAAGATGTCAAAATCAACTTCGTATCACCCGCCAGCCTGCGTATGCCTGCGGAAAAACTCGCCGAGCTCCGCGGCCAGGGTGTTGTGCCCAGAGAATTGGATCGTCTCGATAATGATGTGGTAGCGGAGAGTGATGTTCTCTATATCACCCGCGTTCAGCGGGAGCGCATGACCGAAGAAGAGAAGCGGATCGATAATCCGTTTATAGTCACAGCCGAAACAATGGCTCACGCAAAACCAAAAGGAAAGATGATTCTCATGCATCCGCTCCCACGCGTCGGTGAGATCTCCAATGAGGTCGATCCGGATCCACGCGCTGCGTATTTCCGTCAGTCCGAATACGGAATGTATGTACGCATGGGGATTCTCAAGGAAATACTCCGTAGCGAGTAGACCACCTCTCGGGTGGTTTTTTTATCCCTCTCCCTTGAAAAGGGGAGGGGCTGGGGATGGGGTTGTGCTTTTTTTACCCCCTCGCTAAGGTCTATCCAATATGAATGAGGCAGAATCCGCCATCATCGAACAAGTGGAGCGCGTCATGCATGATAATTACGTAGTCGCGCCGCCCGTGGGCATTGATGAAATTGCCTCTAATTACAATTTTGAGTTGGTTGAAGCCGATTTTAAGGACTACGGCGCGAAAATCTCGGGTTTTATTGACGGCGACAGCATCTTCATAAACGAAAAAGATACCGAAGAACGCCAGGCGGTCAGTGTCGCCATCCTGCTCGGCCGTTATATCCTCAATAAAGACAAGATTACCACTGACGGCTCACTAAACGTCTTGCGCCGCGTACCGATTGGCGAAATGGAAACTCCAATCGAAAAAGAGTCTCTCTTTTTTGCGGCGCACCTTTTAGTCCCCGAAAGCTTGCTCGAAAAATACAAAGACGACAATTTGCACACACTGGGGCGTATCTTTGGCGTGCCGGATGATTTTATTGGTTATCGCCTGCAATTGGAGTATGGCGCCGAAGGGGCGCAGAAAAAATATGCCTGAGATATCTGTCGCGGATATAAAAGCCAGGATAGAGCCCAAAGAAGAGCTCGATTTTTCCGAACGCAAAGACCAGGTTAAACTCGCTTTACGCGAACGCGCCGCCCATGTATCCGGCTTTGAACGCTATTACAAGCTCCGCGATCGCTGGTCGCTCTACCTCGTCATTTTCATTTCCATAATGATAGCCTTTCAGGTCCTCCTCACAGCACTAATCGGCTTTAAAGTCTTAAACTTTCTAGATTATCAATACTTTCTCTACGTAGTCATCGGCGAAAACTTCGCGCAAATCATTGCCATGGGTTTCATCGTCGTAAAATTCCTGTTCCCGGATCAACGTCTGAACCTTGATTCACCTGATTCTCGCTCAAATTAACTTGATTACTTACGGAAGTCATATTCCATATTCTACATTCTGTATTCAGTGCATTACTCTTGTTAGTTGTAAGTTGTAAGTTTATACTCATTTTATGAGTACTGAAGTTACAGTTGAGGTCAACCTACTGAAAAGTTACCTCAAAATGATCCAAAACAGCATCGGATCAAAAATGTTTCGCAATCTTTATGCCACAGTGGACGGCAAAGAGCGGGATATCCTGGAAGGCGGCAACCTGTCTTGTGCCTTCTTTGTATCCGTGATTTTGCATACATTCGAACTGATCCAAATACCGCATGCCACAGTCCTTGGTCTCCTCAAAGATATGGAACAATCCGGCTGGAAAAAGACGCGCAAATTAAAAACCGGTGATGTAGTTGTCTGGGAGGATGAAGACCAAACCGGAGATGGTGTAAAACATTCGCACATTGGATTTTATCTGGGTAAAGATAAGGCCATAAGCAACAGTACTGCGAAAAAATCACCCATCAAACATCACTTCACATTTGGGACCAAAGCCGGCAAACCCAAACGCAAAATCATCGGCACATACCGCCATGAGAAATTAAACTAATATCGCTTCAGCGATTCCCGCCCTCATGCAAGACGAGCTTGCGAGATTTTGCGGGCACGGTTATTGACAATCTTTACTTGTTATTTGAGGTTTGTCGTGGATCATTAATTAAATCACATGATTTGCGGGAGTTATCCCCTTGACATTTATCGCAAATAAGTCATACTTTAAGTGTGCTGAGCGGCGAGAGTCCAACCTCTTTCGTCGCTCTTTTTATATCCGAACCCCGCTATTCTTCGGTTCAACATACTCGAAAAGTGCTCTAATCTTGGAAAAACTCTTCAAGTCTTTAAAGCTTAAAGTCCATCAAGCTAAGTAACATTGCTTGACGGACTGGATAGACTTGCGGCTCGACGGACTTTTCGGAGATTATGCTCGCTTAGTAGAGTAGTGGAGCTTGAGGAATTTGTTAGGGGTTCAAAAAGCAAACGGGAGGAAAAATGAAACGCAAAGCACATTACCTAGTTGCCGCAACTTTCGGAGTCATCGTGTTTTTGGGAGAGTTTGGCTGTATGTTGGCCGGGGAGCCGTTTGAAACGGCAAACGCCTCGGAATCCGAAGTCGCATCGGCCAATGCAAATACCGCGCCCTCTATCTCTCTCCAAGACCCCATCATTTTTGAAAACATACAGCCGTCCGCTCCAATCATGGGTGATCTGGTCATCGTTCCGGCTAAGAAAGATCCGCCCGCAAATCAGGATGAACCAAACGGCATCATCTTGGAAACCTGCGAACCCGACCCGGACGAAGTCGCCGTTCCGCTCAATGTCAGCGAAGATAAGGAGTGCCACAAAGTCCATGCTCAAGCCATCTACGCCGATGCCATGGGCGCGGTCAATGTGGAAGCCCGTTATAGCTGGGTCTTGGGCAGTGAAGATGCGGTTAGTATTGTAGACGGCTCCGCGGGCTCGCATGAGCAATCCATCGAACTGCAAGCCAACTACGATATTTTCTCCTACAACCATCTCACGGGCGAACCAAGTACCATTCTACGTGTCTGCGTGGAACCCATAAACGGCTGGGCCAACAAGGCTCACGAGCCTCTTTGCCGCTCGCTTCCGGTCTTCGCCGTGGCAAATATGGAAGGCTCTTGGTGTTTCAGCGGCAACAAGTTTCAGCCCGACCCGGGCGCCAATTGCCAGTCGCTTACGATCAATCAAGACGGCCGCTTCCTCACGGTTGAGGGCTCCGGCCAAGGCACCATCTACGAAAAGCAATTGGATTTCTACTACGAAAACTTGGGATATCGCACCAACAAATCCTCTTCTACGGAGATTGAAGGCATCATACTGGCCGGCAACGACGTGGAAGGAATCTTCGAAGCTTTTCGCTTGCCGTTCTAGCCCTCTCTCACACCCTCCGCGCTCGCGGAGGTTTTTTTAACGAGGATTTCCAGGATTAACGTGATTTCCTAGGATTGTTTAATAAGCTATCAAAGTTCTAAGTTCAAAATTCTTCGAGCTAAGTTCAAAACGTAGTTCTATGTTCCTAGTTCGAAATACGAAATACGACGTTGTTATGTTATAATAAAGTTGCAATGATCAAGAAAAGGAGGAAGACAAGAAAAAAAAACGAGATACAATGCGTACCATGTAAAGTTTCCCTCATGGGAGCTGTTGTATTTGCCGTTTTAGCCGGGATCCTCGTCTATCTCAGCCTGGAAACGCTTCGCATCAAAGATCGCAAAACAATGCAATCTCTCCGCTACAGCCAAGCACAATACCTGGAGCAACTCGATTCCCTGCAAGCCAAGGTGGACATCTATGAAAACGCGCCGCCCGCCAGCGAACCCTATGTTTCCGATCCGATCAGCACGCGAAACGGCGAGGTCTATATAGCCCAAGATCGCGCTGTAGATATCTTCTGGCAAGACGGCCGGTCAACCCGCCTCATTGCCCAAGATATTCCGGCCAATCCAAACGGCCTCAATCCTCCGGTCTTAAGCCCAACAAATAACCCTGATCTTGCCCTGCTTAAAACCATCGTTAGCCAAGGCTCGGGCGATGCTTATTACTATATTAATACCGATTCTTCGCAAATCATTACCGTCGAAGCGATTGGAGGCGATTATCTCACCATCCAATTACCGCAACAAACCGTACGCATCGAACCCAATATCACCTGCGAAGACGATGAATGCATACTCTCCGGCGTTAAGTCCGACAATACCGCGTACCCATTGCCGCAAAATATCGTGCTCACAGACCTGTCGCCAAACGGGCAAAGTAAATACGACCCACTGGCCACGCTTAGCTATCTGGGTTTGGATTTGGAGCTGGAAAATATCTACATTAATTTGGCAATTACCAAACAATCCGGCCAACTCTTGAAAGATATCAACCTGCAATACAATTTAAAAACCGGATCTTTTGCCGAAGCCGATCCAAAATATTTGCTGACAACCGAATAGAGCTCGGTTATAACCGAATATTCCGCAGTGGATTTTTTTGTTGCGCGTGTTCGTGACGGATTTTCTTTTCTTCCGTATCCAAAATAGACGGCAAAGTCTCTAGCAATATTTCCAATTGCTGTTTAAATTGCGCTTTATCAAAAATATCCAACTCTATCGGCAAAGGCCGGCTTTCATCAATTGTTATGCTTAAAACAGGAAGCCCTAAAAAATTTACTCTCGCTATTCCCGGTTCATCGGCCTCAAACTCAAATACACCATGCGCTCTCATCAATTTCATCATGTCCTCAATATCATATTCCCGAAATTTCGGATTTTGCGCAAGCTCATCGGCGCACATGTAATACAAATCATCCAAAAGCATCGCTTTTTCACCTACCGCCGATTGGCGTAAATGGTCTTCAATACTGCCTGCAAGCAAATCCGTATCAATCTCCGTCGCCGGAGGCAGTTCGGATTTCCGAGGAAGCGGCGGCACGCCGGGTGAGTAGGGTAAGTGTTCCATGGTTTCTACATTGTAACTTGAAAGACAAATCTGTTAAATAGCCCGCAAACAAAACTCATTCGTTAAACTGCAATTTAACTAAAAACACTCATCAACATCCCTTGCTCCCCAGCCTCCATAGCCCAAACCCAAACCTCATCAAACCCCTCAAGCAATACCAGCAAGACAGACTTTCCGCTTAAAAGACTTGATAGACTTAATCAACCCTCAACTACTTACTTAAAAAGTAATCAGTTTTACGTAAACCACGTCCCCGTCACGAATTCCCTGCATATGCACCCGCTCACCGTTAAAATCTTTATTCAGCACGTCTTTGCACAAAAACTCCTCGCTTCCCACGGGGCATCTGCTTTCATCATCAAATACCAACTCAACTGTCATCGCCGCCATTCCTGGTTCATCATAAATCAGCCGCCAGTTATCCGTAAACTCCTCGGTCGTCTCATCCCAACTTACAATATTTCCCGTCTTCGAAAAATTTACCTCCTTCAATTCTTCTTCAACCGCAACATCATAACTCGAACTAACCATCATCTCATCGGAACTTGGAACTTGGAACTGGGAACTTGGATTCGAACAACCCGAAGCCAAAGTAACTATCACCAAAGCAATAAAAAGTAATTGTTTCATAAAACTTTACAAACTAATCAAATACTTGGTTATTATAAGCCTTAATAAGCGCATGAGCCGCGTGTTGGGTATAGTCAATCCTGATATTCGCCTCGGTCAAGCTTTCCTTAAAACCGCCAATCGCCCGCTCGGGCTTTACCAAGTAAAACGTGTTTCCCTCATGGTATTGCGTCTGTAGTACAAACCTAACACCGCGCCGCAAAGCATTTTTGTACTTCTCCTCATGTGCCTCATCACCAACCAAAACTGCTAAAGCATAAGCATCATTCACACCCTCTAAATAAGCGGATGTGCTGTTGCCGGGATTTGATTTAAAGCCGCCCTCCAGATCAGCATAATCGCGCGTGATGTCTTGGTAATTATCAATAAGCCAATCATTCATCTCAAACACAAAGTCGGCAACTTCCCGATCCTTCGTGTATTTATAAACCAATAAGTTTGCCTGACTGTGCCATGGTATAAACGCTGTATTTTTATTATTCCTCCAATACTCACGATAATAGGGAAATGCGCGCTTAACCGAATCCAGATATTTCTCGTCATTTGTTAACTCATAATACTTCATGAGCGCCAAAGCCGCTTCACCCGGATAATAATCCTGCCCGGAGTTCTTATCCGATTGGAAGTATGTCTTATACGATCCATCATCCTGCTGTGATGCCAAAATGCCATCGGCTAACAGCCTTAAAGTCTCATCACGGTTTGGATAATCCGGCACATTAATTAGGGTTAAAACCAAAAAAGCATTGTAGGCCAGCTTGGCCTTATTATCCACCCTTACGAAATAATACGGCAAAGCGTCCGCATTTTGTGCTTGAATAAACGAAGGTTCATAATTGGCTACTGTTTTATAAACAAAATCATCAATATTACCTTCTCCTAAAAACTTTTTTACCTCGGTCGCCGCCCAGACCGTGGCCATCTGCCTAACATGGTTATTGCTTCCCGAATAACTGTCCTGTGTGGGAAAATATTCATATTCCAACAAGCCGGTTTCCGGGTCAACGCTGTTTCTCATCCACTCCCCGGCCAAAGCGATTCTTGTTTTAAGCAGGCTCTGATCAATCTCATCCTCTTTTACCAATTGATTATATCTGTAAAGTTCATCAACCCCGCCCTCGCGGTTCGCTGTAAAAGTCATCGAATCATATATATAAATGTTGGTTTCCTTATCTTTGTAGCAAGAACGGTTCAAATCGGCTTTATCGCACAGCCTTTCCAAAGTCCTTTCCAAGTCATAATTCTTGGTTATCGGTACAGAGGCTTTGTAATATGCCGACTCGCCGTTTTGTGATACTTTTATAGCG
>WJLP01000012.1 GCA_014728435.1 Candidatus Uhrbacteria bacterium | reverse complement strand
CTTTTTACACCGCTCTACACTTGAAAAAGGTTAGGGTGGTTTTTTCTTTACCGTATTACAACCAAAATTAACGGGATTATTACGATTCTAAAAGATGAAGTCATAGTTATTTCATAGATTCTCAGATTCCAGATTCTCAAATTCTTAAATCGTAGTTCGATGTTCGAAATTCGTAGTTCGTTATGGTATAATTCATTTATGATGCAGCGCTCCGGGGCACTCGCGCGATTAGTATTTGTCGACCTTATCGGCAGTGTTATTTGGTTTCCAATTTGGTGGTACACGAAAGGCCTCACGAAGTTCATCTCTTGGTGCTACGAGGGGCTTCTTTATCGTTATAAACAATACGCATTCAGTGTCTGGATTAAAAACTTTTTTGTGCCCATGTACTCGCAATATGATTGGGTTGGGCGTCTTATCAGCGTGGGTATGCGCTTTTTTGTAATCCTTGGTCGGGGAATTGCACTTATCGTCGAGGCTCTGGCATATCTCTTTTTGGTTTTGTGCTGGTGCCTTATTCCGCCGCTGGCGCTGATGCTGGCTTTGCAAAACATGTATGCCGGAGTCGTCTAAATCACCGGAAACCGCATTTCCGCATGTGCCGGAGGCTATCGTCTGCAGTAATTGCGGTGCCGACCCGCGCGCTTCTTCAAATTGCTCCAAATGCAAAGGCGCGGGCATCGGCATCCCGGCAGACGAGGGTTTTTTGGTTTGGAATACGGTCGTGGACGAGCTCACCATTGCCCTGCGCAAACTGCGCATTAAAGCCAATGCCGTATTTCATCTTGCCATCTTGGCCGTGATTATCATTTTCTTGGCCTTGTTTTTCACCTTTACAATTCGCGACTTCACCTTCGCGGATGTGCAAACGCTTTCATTTTGGACGAACGGTTATTGGTTTGTCACTCTTTTTTACTTCTCAGTCGTCATCGGCGCATTCTTTGTCTTCCGTCTAAGTGAATTCACCGCACCCGCAAAAACTCTACCAGGCTATCTTCCATCGTCCAACATCGCTCATACAACGTCTGCCCGCCAGAGCGCTGGCGACGTTGGGTCCCGCGTCGAAGCGGAAAAAGTCACCAAAGCTGTTGAGGTTGTACATTATTATTCGCCTGAGGCCAGGGAAGTTGTGGAATCAGCCTATCATCTGGCCAAAGATCTGCACGTAGTTGAAATTACCCCCGAAATATTGTTCGCGGCAGTCCTTACTCATCGCTCGGGCGGATTGTTCATGGCGCGTTTGGGTATGAAATTCGATACCATCAAACAACCGCTCGTGCGCCTGCTAATGTCCGCCACGTCCGGCAAACCGCCTATCCATTTCTCTCGCGAAGCCAAAAGGACTTTGGCCGCGGCATACGCTTTTGCTAATCGCACCAACCGCAAATACGTAACACCCATGGAAATCTTCCTGCAGTCATTTCTGGAGTCCGAAAAAATGCAAGACATGATCGACCGCCAAGGCTATCCCAAAAGCCATGTGGTTCATGTGGCGGAATGGATTTTATTGCAAGACCGTTTAATAGAGGATCAACGCCGCTTTGCCGAGCTTGCTCGCTTAAAACCCAAGTCTGCCATGAACCGCGCCATGACGGCCATCCAAACTTCTCTGCTGGATCGCTTCAGCGAAGATCTCACATTGCTCGCGCGCCAAGGCTACTTGCCACCCATGGTTGGCAATGAACAAGTCATGGACGGCTTATTGCGCGGTTTAGAATCCGGCCGAGGCTCGGTTGTGCTCGTTGGTGACCAAGGTGTTGGCAAGGCCGCGGTCGTAGAACAATTGGCTCGCTTAATGGTGGAAGAGCGCGTGCCTGAAATCTTATTCGACAAGCGCATCGTCTCGGTCAACCTCGCTCAAGTTGTGGCCGCCGGCGATCCGGGACTTGCCGCTGAACGCCTGATCGCCATGCTTCGGGAGGTCGCCATTTCCGGCAATATTGTGCTCGCGCTTTACGGCATCGAGGCACTGGTCGGCAACGCGTCCGGCCCCATGGATTTGGCGGAAACTTTTGCCAGTGAAATCGAAAAGGCTCGCTTCCCTGTAATCGCCACCACAACACCCGAGGCTTGGACGCAATATCTGGAACGTCGCCGTTTGGGCAAAATCATGGCCAAAGTCGATGTACCGCACCCGGATGCCGAGCAAACAATCCGTGTTTTGATGGCCAAGTCCGGTGGCATCGAATACAAAAACAAGGTTTTCATCTCCTACGGAGCTTTGGAAAAAGCCGCGACTTTGGCATTGCGCTACTTGCATGACGTCGCGCCCCCGCAAAATGCCCTCAATCTTTTACGCGAAACCGCGGTTTACGCGCGCAAAACTCGCGAAGAACGTACTTTTGTCACGGATCAGGACGTGGCCAAAGTTGTGCACGATAAAACCAGTATCCCCGTGGAAATGGTTACCAAGGAAGAATCTTCCAAGCTCATGAATTTGGAAGACCGCATGCACGGGCGCATTGTGGGCCAAGACGAAGCCGTGGTCGCTGTGGCTCGCGCCATACGCCGCGCCCGCGCAGAGCTTCGTGAGGGCAAGCGGCCGATTGCCAACTTCATGTTTCTCGGGCCTACCGGCGTGGGCAAAACCGAAACCGCGAAAACCTTGGCGCAAGAATACTTTGGCGACCAAGATGCCATGGTCCGCCTCGACATGTCCGAATATCAAGACCGGTCTTCAATCGGCCGCATGATCGGCATCCCCGGCGATGAGCGCGGAGGTCTGCTCACCGAAGCCGTACGCAAAAAGCCGTTTACAATCGTCCTCCTCGACGAAATCGAAAAAGCGCACCCGGACATCCTCACCCTCTTCCTCCAAGTCATGGACGATGGCCGGCTCACAGATAGCGTTGGCCGTACAATTGATTTTACCAACACCATCGTCATCATGACATCCAATGCGGGCACATCCTACATCCAGTCCGCTGTCGCCGAAGGCGAGTCTTTGGACAAAATCAAAATCAATTTACTGGAACGCGAACTTAAAACGCATTTCCGTCCCGAATTTCTTAACCGCTTTGACGGTATAATCGTTTATAAACCGCTAACCCGCGATCAAGTCGTCCAAATCGCCTGGCTCATGCTAAACAAAGTGGCCAAACAACTGGAAGCCAAAGGTATTAATTTCCGCGCCGAAGACCCTGCCGTGGAAGATCTGGCGGACGCGGGTTTTGACCCGGCTTTTGGCGCCCGCCCCATGCGCAGAGTCATTCAAGACAAGGTCGAAACTCCGCTTGCGGATATCCTCATCAAAGGCGAAGTTGCCAGACATGATACGGTAGTGTTGAATGATGACGGTGAACTAACGGTCGAAAAAGCCCCTTCACCTTACTAATCGAAATAACCAATAACCTCCGCCAAAGGCGGATGCGCCTATGACGCAAAGTTCCAATTGCGTTAAACGCGGCCAATAATCAATAAGCCGGATGGCGTGGAGAGTTTGGTAATTGGTAATTGATGTGTTATGAGTTGGTCTGATTTATTAATTTACAGCGTCTTGGTTTTTTTCGGCATCGCGGTGCTGTCTTTTTTATTTAGCAAATACTCGATCAAAGTCGCTCTCAAATATCAAGTATTGGATATTCCCAAAAAGGCACGCAAAATCCAAACCGATGCCATTCCGCTCTTGGGAGGCCTGGGAATCGGCTTAAGCATCTTGTTTGGATTGATGCTGTTCGGTTTCTTTTCCGAGATGTGGGTTGGAAAAATATCTCATTGGCAATTAATCGGTTTTGGATTGGGTGTTTTGATACTAATTATCGGCGGAGCGATTGACGATAAATACGACCTGCCCGCCTGGCAAAGTTTCATCTTTCCGCTTTTAGCCGCGCTTACCGTGGTACTTACGGGTACCGCGATCGTGCACATAACCAACCCGGCCGACGCGGGTCCGCTGTTTTTAAACTGGTGGCACCTCTCGGCCGGATCTTTTCAACTATCACTGCCCGGCGACATGTTCACAATCGCTTGGCTGCTTGTAGCTATCTACGCCACCAAGATCACGGACGGCTTGGACGGCTTGGTCTCGGGCATCAGCATTATCGGAGCCGCCATGGTGGGCCTTTTATCCGCTATGCCGGCTTTCTTTCAGCCTTCCACAACCGTCATGTCCGCAATCGTGGCCGGTTCCTTTGCCGGTTTTTTACCTCACAATCGCCATCCGGCCAAACAATATTTGGGAGAAGCGGGGAGTACCATCGCCGGTTTTTGCCTGGGCTTTTTGGCGGTAGTCTCCAGCGCCAAACTCGCGATCGCGCTCGCGGTTCTGGCCATTCCCATCGCGGACATCGCTTTTGTAGTCCTGCGCCGCATGCTAAATAACCGCCCCTGGTTCAAAGGCGACAGCTCACATTTACACTTTCGCTTGCTCGCCGCCGGCCTGCCGCATCGCCGAGCCGTACACTTGTTTTGGCTCATCTCCGCTTCGGCCGGATCCGCGGCTCTGTTTTTGCAAACGCGAGGCAAACTGTTTCTGGTCTTCGTGCTCGTCATACTCACCTTACTCATCTCCTGGATAGCCGACCGCACCATCCAAAAACGCCTGCCCAAACCTCAATCCAAGTAACAAGCGTCAAGAACAAACTGGAATTTCCGGTTATTCTAAATAATTCTTGTCACCTCAACCTGTAACTCGCATCTACCCACGTCCGCAGTTTTATGAAAAATACTGAAATCACACCTCATTGTTTTATCTGCAATCGCCGTGTAATACTTTGGGTTTTTGCTTTAGCCGTCCTTATCATCACTCTACTTATTTTGCTCCCGGCCGCCACCGTCTCTTTCCAGCGTCCAAACAATACCTGGGACCAAACATTTCTTGAACCGTCGCAACAAATCGCAGTCGCCGGCACACCGCTGACCGTTGCCATTGCGGACTCCCACTCTGAAATCACTCAAGGCTTATCCGGACGCGAGCGCTTGAAAGACGGTCGGGGCCTGCTCTTTATTTTTCAAGATACGGATTACCGCACTTTTTGGATGAAAGACATGAAATTCGCCATCGACATGATCTTTATCCGCGACGGTGTTATCGTGGACATCGCTCAAAACATGCCCGCGCCAAGCCCGCACAATCTGCCTGCGGCCTACAAATCGCAAAGCCCGGCCAATATGGTCTTGGAAGTAAACGCCGGCCTGGCTGATTATTATGGCTGGGAAGCGGGGTGTACTATTAACTATTAGTCGATGGCAAATAGCGGTTAGCCGCCTCACATCTGTCCGGCGTAGCTCGATAGAGTACGGCGCGGCCGATTATCTGCCATCTACCGTCTCTGATTTTTTGTCTAATTTTAGCTAAAATAACCACAAAGAACGTTGTACGTTGTACGTTGTACGATGTACATG
>WJLP01000106.1 GCA_014728435.1 Candidatus Uhrbacteria bacterium | reverse complement strand
TTTTTGAGCAGTTCGGTTTGGCTGACTTTTTTGGCGCCAAGTTCGCGTTCGAGTTGTTTATTGGGCTTTAAGTCGCTGTAAATGAGTTTCATGCCAAAGCCTTTGACTCCGCGGCGTGCGGCCATGGAACCGATGCGGCCGGCGCCGATGAGGCCGAGAGTTTTGCCGTGTACGTCAGTGCCGGTTAAAAGAGTTGGGGACCAACCCTTGTATTGGCCGCGTTTGGCAAAGTGGTCGGCTTCGGGGATGCGGCGGGCAAGAGCCAGCATAAGAGCGAAAGTGTGTTCGGCGACAGATTCATTGACTTTGTCGCTGGGAGTGTTGGTGATAATCACACCGTATTTTTTAGCGGCTTTTAAATCAATATTATCAAATCCCACGGCAAAGTTGGCCACGATTTTAAGTTTGGGTCCGGCGGTCTTGAAAACTTCAGCGTCTATCTTGTCGGTTAAAAGTGAAAGAATCGCGTCACAGCCTTTGATATTTTTAAGAAGTTTGGAACGGGGGATGATTTCATCTTTAGGATAAACCGTGACTTTATGGCCGGCTTTTTTTAGCAGGTTAATGCCTGATTCGTGGATTTTGCGGGTTACGAATATTTTCATAATACGAAGATTGTACATCGTACAAATGTTAAAGTTACAATTCGGTTAGTTATTTTTTAAATTCGGACGATTTTGGTTTTGCGTTTTTTGGATTTGTTGGCGGCTTTGGCATCGAGCTTAGTGGCATTGGCGGCGATCCAGCGGAAGGGTGGGAGCAGGACGTTGATAGCTAAAAGCAGAATGACGAGTTGAGTCATAAGCCGGGCGTCCGGGAAAAATTTGTTAGCAATGTAGAGCGAGAGAGTGTTATTTAAGTAGACAATGCTAAGCGCGATAGTGGCTTTTTCGGAATGGGTGCGCCACCAGCTCATGAAATAGGAGATGCTGACAAGTGCTGACATGTATATGAGCATTACAACCACCAGGCCGGCATCGCGGTAGCTAAGGGTAATGCTGCCTTCGGAACCCACGGTATCGGCAACAATAGTGGCGATTAAGATACCAAAGGCGATGATGGAAATTTCGCGCCACCAGAAATCATGTTTGATGACGAATTTGTGTCGTTTATGCTTGACGTAGGTTGCAACAATGAAAGGTAAAACGATAGTGATAAAAAGATTGGTGAAAAGCGAAACTACGGGAATGGGGACGACTTGGCCGATTGTTACAAGAAAAACAAAGGGTACTGTGAGAGGCGCTAATAATGATGTTGTGGCCACGATAACGAGGGCCAGGGTTGTTTTGCCGCCAAAGAGGTCGGCGATGAGGGCTATGGTCATGCCGGTGGGCATGGCACCGAGGATTAAAAAAGCCATGGCCCAGTCCGGAGCAAAAAGCACCAGAGGAAGCCACATCATGATAGGCAAAATAATAAGCATGAAGCCGTTTATCATGCTTAGCATTTTCCAATCTTTGGCGTAGGCGATAATTTCTTGGAGTTCGAGGCGCAAGCTGGAACAGAAAAAAATCAGGATCAGCATGTGCGTGGTGTAAGGGGCGAGGGGCGCGAAAAGGCCGGGTAGAATTAAGCCCGCAATAATGCCCAGAAGAACAACCATGATTTGATTTTCGGCGAACAGTTGTTTGAATCTATCGATCAAGTTCATAATTCCACGTTGCTGATTTTACAGCGTTTCATTGTATTTTCTGAAGGGTAATCATTCAAGATGCCGGCTTTGGCTCCCATGGTGGTGATTACGCCGATACTGTTGTGCGAGCCCACGCAAAGCGCGCTTTGGATATCTTTGTCTTTGATGAAAGAGGCGGTAAAGCCGCTGCCAAAAGCATCGCCGGCGCCGGTTGTGTTGCGGCGTTTGCCGGGGATAGCTTGGATGTGGGTTAAACTTTTATCTTCGGGGTTGTAAGCGTAAGCGCCTTTGGGGCCGTCGGTGATGATTAAAGCCTGCTGAGGCATGGGGCCCAGTTTTTTGACGATTTCTTCGAGATGGCGGGGAGGTAGTTCGGTTAAAAGGGCAGCTTCTTCGCGGTTTAAAAACAGCAAGTCGGTTTGTTTGATGTTTTTTTGCAATTTTTTCAGACCTTGTTTGAGTTCGCCATTGCCCGGATTCCAAGCTATGGAGATGTTGTGTTCGCGTGCGGCGGTAAAGATTTGCCGGAGAGTTTTGATTTTGCCTCCCAATGATGTGAGATAGATCCAAGAAGGATTGATTTTATCCCAGTCTGTTTGAGTAACATCTAAAAAGTTGGACGCGCCGCGGTAAACCAAAATACTGCGTTTGCCGGAGCCGGAAAGTAAAATAACCGCATAACTTGTTTTGCGTTTTTCGTCGGTTTGGATGTGCTTGGCAATGATGCCGCGGTTTTTGAGGGCTGATTTAACGGCTTGGCCGTTGCTGTCATTGCCTACGCGGCAGAGGCAGGCGGTTTTGTAACCCAGTTCGTTAAAAGTAACAGCGGCATTAGTGGCGCCGCCGCCGGTTTCCAGGTATATATCTTCCAGTGCGATTTTGGCGCCCATGGGGAAGCATGCGTCAAAACCGGCCGGGGCATCCGGATCGTCGCGTTTTTCGAAGTGTTTGCTTTTAATAAAGACGTCGCGAGTGCCGGCGCCAATGGTTATGACATCTACCCCTCCGAAGCTAAACATGAGCTTATTATAACATAAGCATATATCTTCGCCAGAGGCGGATGCGCCTATGGCGCAGAATTACTAACAAGGGGCGGGGAAATGGTTATAATGAGTTTCGCGGTATGAAAAGAGTATGCCGGCGGCTTGTTATTGTTGTTTGCGACAGGTGAATACAAAAGCTGGGGGGAGGTTGAAGAGGGTGAAGTCGGTTGTTAGTTTGCCGAAGATGTTGCGCAGTTCTTGGCGGGTTAGCATGGAGTATTGGAACATGGTGAAAGTGCCGCCCGGTGTGAGTCTTTGATGAATGAGATGGAAAAGTTGGTTGCGGTGTTTGGGTTTCATGGCGGCGAAAGGTATGCCGGAGATGATGGCATCAAAGCTGTGGTTGGAATTGAGAATTTGTTGGATATCTTGATTGAGCACGGTTATGTTCGGGAATTTGTTTTGGCAGATGGCGGCGAGTTGGCTGTCGGATTCCGCGCAGGTAAGCAGGGATGGGTCGGAGAGTTTGGCTGTGATGTGAGTCGTTATGGCGCCGGTGCCCGGGCCGAGCTCCAAGGTTTTGGCGTTGAATGGCAGGTTTTTAACCATAAGATGCCCCAGAGAGTTGGAGCTGGGCGCGATTGAGCCGATGGTTTTTGGAGCTTTGAAGAATTTTGTTAGCCAGAACATATGGTAAATATCGTATATCCAACCTACGGTCGGCAGTCGTACAACGTACATCGTACAACGTCGAGCTCAGCTCGACAATGTCGAGTTTAGATGGTGTTTTTTGCTTGGCGCGGTGAACCGTTTAAGTTTAGTTATGGGGTTGACAGGTATTAATAGATGCTTTGGTTTGTGCTACGCTTTGTGTTGTATGAAAAAGATCATTTTTGCGTTTTTGTTTTTGTGGTTTTTGCCGGTGGCGGCTTTGGCGCAGGGGGTACCGGTGGAAAATGTGCGGACCGTTATTGGCGGTTCGGCGACACAGCATATAAAAAGTTTTGATGTTACCGCCACGTTGTCAGAAAATCGATCGCTTATTATTCGTGAAGAGATAGAATATGATTTTGGGAAGCTGACCAGGCATGGAATTTTCAGACATATACCCGCGCGTTATCAAAGAGACGGCATGAATTATGATTTGAATTTCAGGCTTATAGAAGTTTTGCGTGACGGTGAGGAAGAGCGTTACGAGAAAAGCAAGGACGGTGATATGTGGGTGCTTAAAATCGGTAAGGCGGAAGAAACGATTACCGGTGCGCATACTTATGTAATTGAGTACGAAACCACCAAGGCCATTAATTTTTTCGACGGGCACACGGAATTGTATTGGAATGTGACCGGCAATCACTGGCCACTTCCGATTAATTCGGCATCATTTAGATTGTACTCGCCCGTGGGAGGCGCGACTTCTTCGTTGGCTTTTGCTTGTTACACGGGCATTATGGGTTCGGTTGAGAGTGCTTGTAATTATACGGCGGATGGAGATTCTATTTTGGTTACGGCGGACCGTGAGTTTGAAAAAGGCGAGGGTTTGAGCGTGGTATTCGGTTTTCCGCCGGGTGTGATTAAGCAACCGACGCGCGGTGAATTGTTTTGGGAGGCTTTGCGGGATAATTGGATTATAGTTGTGCCGGTTATCGCTTTGTTTGTGATGTTGTATTTATGGTGGACCAGAGGCAAGGATCCGGAACCGGAGACCGTGATTCCCAGATATGAGACCCCTCGCGATATGGCGCCCATTGTTTTATCCGGCGCGCTCGGGCAAGGCGCTGTGCCGCAAAGAGGCGTTACGGCAACGATTATTGACATGGCCAAGAGAGGGTATTTGCATATTGAATATGGCACGGAAAAGAAATTGTTTGGTGAAAAACAGACGTATACGTTTATAAAAAAGAAGGAACCACCCAAGAGTGCCGCCAAATGGGACAGGGAATTGTGGAACGGTTTGTTTAAAAACGGTGAGAGAGAACGTACCACTTTTGATGATTTGAAAAATGATAAATTTTACAATGATGTACAGCGAGCCAATAAAGCCGCGGAAAAGCAGTTGAAGTCATTATCGATTTTTGATTCCAGTCCGTATTTGGTTAAATTTTTGTATATTATGGGCGCGGTTATAGCCGGTTTTGTGACGGCTTTGGTTGGGATTTACGCTCCGGTGGGTATAGCGGCGGGCGTTGTTACGTTTATCATCATTGCCGTGTTTGGTTGGTTTATGCCCCGGAGGACAAAGCAGGGGACTTCGATTGTGGCCGAGGTAAAAGGATTTAAGTGGTTTTTGAGCGTTACGGAAGAAGAAAGGTTGAAGTTTCATAACGCGCCGTCGAGGACGCCAAAGCAATTTATGGATTTTTTACCGGCGGCGATCGCGCTTGGGGTGGAAAAGGCTTGGGCGGAGCAGTTTAAGGATCTGCATATTGAGCCGCCGGAATGGGCCGAAGGAAACGTGGCTAGCTGGACTCCCATACTTTTGGCAAATTCCATCGCGGATATGAATACGGCATCCGCGGCCAATGTTTATTCGGCGCCGTCCACCGCAGGCAGTGGAGGTTCAGGGTTTTCGTCAGGCGGAGGGTTTTCGGGAGGCGGATTTGGAGGCGGAGGCGGAGGGAGCTGGTAACTATCAATTACCGATTAACGATTAACGAACCAAACAGTATAAAGTCTATCAAGTCCGTCAGGTCCATCAAGCCAAGTAAACCGGCTTGAAGGACTTTACGGATTTTTGACTTGAAGGACTTCAACAAGCTCAGGTTTTTTTTGGTAGAAAAAGAAAAACCCCCAGACCAGGATGGTTGGGGGTGCCTCGGAGTGAGGCAAGGGGAAGGTGCTAATCGGAGAGGGTCCACGAGCCGGTTAGATCGTGGATATGTTGGTCGGTTGTCCAGTCGCGGGAGCCGTTTGAGTAGTAAACCTCGCTGGTATGCGGGTCCTCGGAGATGTCTGACCAGACGAATGTGCCGAGCGCGTGCCAGCAAGTGTTACCTTGTCCGCAGCCGGTGAAATCTCCAACATTGAAAAGTTGTGGATACGGCCCGTAAGGAGTGTATTCGTCATCATTTATGAGCCAACCTGTAACCGGGGTGGTATTTGCAGGCATGTTCGTGAAGAATTTAACCGTGACGAAGTTGTTGGTGCTGACGTATCCCGCGGTTGCTTTCAACGAATATATATTCCCTGAATTGGTAATGGTTTCTTCTCCTGTAAAGGAGACGGCTATGATATTGAAATCATCATTGACCGTACCGTTATACAGATCTTCACCGGTCGCGGCGTTGATTACTGTGTATTCTTGCATCGGAAGTGGTGTGTTGCCACGGAAGAAGCGCAGGTCGTGCAGCTGAACGTTTGAGTTCTTTTGTATAACAAACAGGATTTGTTTGATGGCAACTTCTCCAGCTGTGTCAGAACCTATATGGAATCGTGAGAGTTCTCGTTGACCACTGCCAAGAGTGGTGTTTGAGATTGCGCGTGGTGTGATTATCGGTTTGGATTTGCGGATGGTCATGAAGTTGGGGTCAGCGGTTCCCTTTTTTGCATATATTTGCTGACTGGAAGATTCGCTAAAAGCATGAATGAAGAGGTTATTATTCCACTCATCGGAGATGCCGGCGTCTTGCCAATACCAAGTGTGACTGTGTCCGATTCTGATTTTGAAAGCTTTTCCTGAGTACGTACATGAATTCCAGTATGAGCATTCGCTGGATGGTTTGGTATCAGCAGTCTTGGCCCAGATTTCAAACGCAACACAGCTTTTATCTTGTACCAGAAAACCATTTCCGAGATCCATATCAATGAATCCGTCACTAATATTACTAATTATGGTTGATGGTTGAAGTGTGCCACCAATTGCGATGCCATAGTCAGTAAGGCTTTGAGCAACCGACTGGTTTGTTACATTCAGGGCTTGAGCGGTTATGAGTTTGATGCGGATATCCTCACCTTTGGCACAAGCCTTGTAGCGTGAGAAGGGAATCCATGCATCTTTACCGGCTATGACGATATTGGGTGCCGGGTGTCCATTTGCATAAACAGCGAGTTTGTCCGTTTGGGTGTTGACGTCGATTGTTGCATCCAGGTCAGCATCGATATCTGCGTCGAGATTCGCATCGGCTTCTGCGTCATCACCGGCTTCTTCAAGAACATCAATTTTTGCATCGATACTCGCTTCTACTTCCGCATCAGTTTCTACCGTCGTATCGGGGCTGGCGTCTTTTTGAGAAGAAGCTTCGTAACCTGCATCAGCGGTGGGAATGTTTGGGCATCCGCAAGAGCTGTAGGATTTGCCGTCTTCGGCGCAGTAGGCTGTGCCCTGCGATCCGTTTTGGCATACGCAGGGGCGTGGTTCGTTGGGAACGCAGGTTGCATTGCCTGAGAGCTCGACGGAAGGAGTTGCATTGGTTGTGCTTCCTTCGCCGCTACAGCCTCCGATGGGGAATGAGGAGATTGAAATAAAAGAGATAACAATCAAGCTGAGATTTTTGGTGGTTTTCATTTTTCATCCTTGAGTTGAGGTGGTTGATTTGTGAACGTACGAATGCAGCTTTTGTTTTTATCAGTTCTTTTGTAATAGCATTGCATATAAATAGAGAACGGTCAAGGGGAATCGGCAATATTTTAACTAGAATAACGAGTTTTTGTAGGGGTACAATCCTGTTAATCCTGAAAATCAAGGTAAAAGAAAAACCCCCAGACCAGGATGGTTGGGGGTGCCTCGGAGTGAGGCAAGGGGAAGGTGCTAGTTGGAGAGGGTCCAGGTGTATCCCAGATCCTCTACGAGTTGGCGGTTCGTCCAGTCCATGGAGCCTTGCACTACTGCGTTGTGAGGCTCTTCAGACATGTCAGACCAGAGGAATCCACCAACCATGTGCCAGCACGCGCCGCCGTTTTTGCACCCGGTATAGTCGGCGACGTGGTATATGTGGGGTGAAGCGGCGTAGGGTGCGTACCAGTCGTTGTTTACTAGGTATCCGGTTTTGGGCATTGCTGGGATGGGGGTGTATTGCCTGAATTCGCTAGACACACTGTTGCCAGAGCCGACCACTGCCGCAACAGCCCTCAGGCTGTAAACATTACCGGTTCCGGAAACTTGCTCTTCGCCTACGAGTGATACGGCGAGCGTGGTGTGTGTGCTCGTTGCGACGCCGTTTTTGAGGTCGGTAGCCGCAACAGCGTTCGTGATGTTGA
>WJLP01000105.1 GCA_014728435.1 Candidatus Uhrbacteria bacterium | reverse complement strand
TGCTTGAAAAACAAAAATAAAACCGTCGCTAAGCACAAACCCGCGATGCCAAAAGCTATCCAAATAAATATTTGATCCATGTTAGCTGGGAACAGCTGTTCGGCACAATAGGCCAAACACGCGCGGATCCAACGACGCTCCCCCCACCAACGCCCCGTCTATGCCGGTTGTGGTAATATATTCACTGATATTGTTTGGATCCACGGATCCTCCATATAAAATTTTTGTATTTCCGGCAATCGTCTTATCCATTTTCTTTACAATTACCCCCCTGATCACTTCATGCGCCTCTCTGGCCCTTTGCGACGGACAAGCCTTGCCGCTACCAATCGCCCAAATCGGTTCATAAGCAAATACAAATGGAATTTTTGATTCTTTATCAAGCTTGGCGATTGCGGCCGTAGTCTGTTGGCGCAAAACTTTATTCGTCTCTTTTTTCTTAAACTGTGCCGCGGTTTCACCAACGCAAATTACCGGAACAATACCCTGTTTTTGCAAAGCCGCGGCTTTTTTTGCCACCATGTCGTTACTTTCATCCAAATGATTCCTGCGTTCACTGTGCCCCACCAAGCAATATTGAACCCCAAACTCCTCCAGCATGGAAGCTGATACTTCACCCGTATATGGTCCGTCCTGCTCCCAAAAAACGTCCTGAGCCGCAAGCGAAGGTATGGAAGCCCTACCCAAAGAAGCGCGCGCCGCCGCCAATGAAACATGCGGTACGGCAACCGCGATATCAACATCCTTCGGCAAACGCTCGCGCCTGAAAGCTCTAACCCAGCCCCCCGCTTTAATGGGGCCGTAATGCATTTTCCAGTTGGCGATAAGTAAAGGATTCATAGTTTAAATTATTTCCAGTCAATAATTTTCGCAAATTTTTCTTTTGAAGCGATTGGTCCGATAGCCGCGCCCACCATTTTATTGGGATTCAACATCATACGCGCGACTCGCTTGATATCCGCCGGCTTAACCTCGTTAATCTGTTTTATTTTCTGCTCCGGAGTTTCCAGCTTTTGCTCATAATTCCAGCCCCAGCCATACCATCTTGCCTGCGCCGCCGTATCCTCAAGCGCTAGCGCCAAACTGCCTTTCACATTTTCTTTGGCCCTCTGCAATTCGTCGCTGTCCACAGCTTCCTGTACAAGCAAATTAAGTTCGTCATAAATTGCTTTTACGGCTTCTCCTAGCCTTGTCTTATCTAATCCAGCCCAAATAGTCAAGACCCCGGTATCTTCCAAAGACTCATGAGCCGCCCTGATCGCGTAACATAAACCTCGCCTTTCCCTTATCTGCGTAAATAAACGCGACGACATCCCGCCACCCAAAATCAGCGACAACAAAGTAGCCGCATTCCTGTCTTTATGCCCGTAAGCATAGCCATAAAAACCAAATGCCAACTGCACCTGTTCCGTATCTTTTTTCTGAAAAGCAACCGGTTTTTTAACCTTTTTAGGCACCTTGTAACAAGCGAATAAATTATCCTTTCGCTCTTTTCTGTCCGCAACCGAGCCAAAAGTCTTTTCAAACTTTTTTACGACTCCGGGTTCGATCTTGCCCGCCAAAACCACAGTCATCCTTTCCGGTATATAATAGCGATGATGAAAATCCTGCAAATCCTTGCGCTTAATTGCCTTAACCGTCTTGCGCGTCCCTGCGATATCCATCCCCAAAGACGAACCCGCAAATAACGATGCTTCCAGCATATCCGCGATATGATCGCGCGGGTTATCCTCATACATGTTAATCTCTTCCAAAATCACTGTTCTCTCCCTTTCCACCTCTTCTTTCTCAAACTTGGAATGAAACAACATATCATACAGCATATCAATGGCCGTGTCCGTGTGTTCCGCCGCCATTTTAATATAATAACCTGTAACATCCTTGCCCGTATAAGCATTATATTCCGCCCCGTACCTGTCTAATTCTTTGGAGATATCCAACGTTGACGGCCGCTTGGGAGTCCCCTTAAACATCATGTGCTCAACAAAATGCGCCGCCCCGTTAATCCCGGGCGTTTCATAGCGCGAACCGACTTTGGCAAGCGCCAAAAGAGTCATGGATCTCGCGCCCTCTCTGGGAACCATAATCAATCGCATGCCGTTTTTTAATTTTTTGCTTTTAACTTTTTGCATAACTAAGCGCTTAACATCATACACTCATTAATAATAACTGATGATAATTTATTGTAATTGATAGTAATTTAAAAATAATTGATTATAATTATTGGTAAGAGCTAATTTTATAAATTCCGCGCCAGCCAATCGTACAGCTCCACAATGGCGACCCTGTCCTGCCTCATGGTATCCCTGTCGCGTACTGTCACCGCCCCATCCTCCAAAGTATCAAAATCCACAGTCACGCAATACGGAGTCCCTATCTCGTCCTGCCTGCGGTATCTTTTACCAATCGACCCCGATTCATCATATTCTATACGCTGTTTTTGCCCTATTGCTTTCGCGATTTCCTTGGCTTTTACTTGCAACGGCTCTTTTTTCGAAAGTGGCAAAACCGCAACTTGCACCGGCGCCAAATGCTTGGGCAATCGCATCACAACTCTTGTTTCCACCTCGCCATCATTCGCGGTTGGCGCTTCCTCTTCGTCATACGCGCTAAGTATTGTGGCCAAAAAAGTCCTGTCAATGCCAAAAGACGGCTCAATCACATGCGGCAAATATTTCTCACCCGTATTTGGATCCGTATAGCGCATATCAGCTCCGGATGCCTCCATATGATTTTTCAAATCATGATCGGTACGATACGCCAAGCCGTAAAGCTCCTTCAAACCGAAAGGATAATGGTATTCAATATCAACCGTGCGCTTGGAATAATGCGCCAAATCATCACCCTCAATTTCGTGAAAGTAAACCTCATCATCCTTAATGCCAAGCGACCTGATCCACTCTTTCATCTCACCGAGCCACTCTTCAAACACTTTTTGCCAGTCCTCATCACTTTTCGGCGGCGCGATAAAGTATTCAAACTCCATCAAATTAAATTCAATCTGCCGAAAAAGATAATTCCCGGCCGTAATCTCATTGCGAAACGCTTTACCATACTGCGCGATGCCAAACGGCAATTTCATGCGCATCGTATCAATTACATTCTTAAAGTTAACAAACATTCCCTGCGCAATCTCACCCCGCAAGTAAACCGGTTTATTATCAGAACTCACCGGCCCGATATGCGTTTCAAACATCAAATTAAAAGTCCTGGGCTCGGTCAGCTCGCCCTTGCAATTCGGACAGGGCAATTTAGCTACCTCATCCAAAGCCACGCCATTCTCCTCGGCCAAATGATCCGCCCTAAACCTTTCTTTACATTCTTTGCAATCAACCAGCGGATCCGTAAAATTATCCACGTGCCCGGACGCCTCCCACACTTTGGGATTCATAAAAATCGCCGAATCCATACCAACCATATCCAAGCGATTCTCCACGAACCTTCGCCACCAGGCATCAATGATGTTTTTCTTCAATTGCACGCCATACGGGCCATAATCCCAAGTATTTGCCAATCCGCCGTAAATCTCTGATCCCGGATAAACAAATCCCCGCCTTTTAGCGAGCGACACCAACTTTTCCATTTTATTCTCTTTTTTTTGCATAAATCCTCACAAATCATCGATTAACAGTAGGCAAATAGCAAACTCACTAAGTAAACAAATTCAATTTCTAATTACCACTTGCTCTTGACCGCCTTTAGCGGTAATTTCTAATTTAGTTAAATGGTCATCACATCCTTCTCTTTTTCTTTGGCGATTTCTTCAATCTTTTTATTATACTTGCCAACCACCTCATCCAACTTCTCCTGCGCCTGGTATTTCTCGTCTTCCGATATTGTTTTGGCTTTTTCATCTTTCACAATCTGATCCCTAACCTCCTCGCGCAAATTGCGGATGCTGATTCTGGCCTGCTCCTCTTTTTGACCGATAAGCTTAACCAATTCTTTGCGGTTTTCTTCTGTCATGGGCGGTAAATTCAAATGAATGGACGTGCCGGCCACTTTGGGAGTAATTCCCAAGCCCGAACCCATAAGCGCCTTTTCAATATCTTTAACCAAATTCTTATCCCATGGCTCAATCTGAATAGTCTTTGCGTCGGGAATGGTAATTGAAGCCACTCCTTTAAGCTCCATATTCTGGCCATAAGCCTCCACCCTCACATCTTCCACCAATTCGGCGGTTGCCCTGTTGGTGCGTAAATTTTTCAGCTCTTTTGCAAAATGCTCCAGAGCTTGTTCAAAGCCTTGCTCGGCTTCTTGAATATAATTTGACATATAATTTTAACCCTATTTTGCAATATTTTGCCATTTTCGTCAATGCGAAGATATCAAATATACGCCAAAACAAGCTTGACGGACTTGATAAGCATTAAGCTTAATAAACTATCTGCGCCGCTTCGACGGTAAAACTCCCAAATAAATAATATTACCGTCACTCGGGTCAACCTTCACAACCGCGCCATGATTTGTGGTGGGCAATTCCTTAACCTCCCATGTCATACCCGCGTCTTTGGTAAACACCAATGCCGTGGGCCCGGTATAAACCATTCTTGACGGCTCGTTCACATCAATCGCCAAATCCGCAATTTTATTTTCACCGATATCCGTTACCAGCGGCAAAGCCTCCCAAGTCAAACCCTGATCCGGCGACTTGGCTATGCCGTCACGGTGCACCAAATATATCAAATTCGGATCCGATGGATCGGGCACCACCTCAACTACCCTCCTGGCATTGCCGATATCCCCAAACTCTTTCCTGATTTGTATCCAAGTTATTCCGCCATCCAAACTTTTCCAGATACCGTCACCATCCGTGCCCGCGTACACCAACCTCGAATCATGCGGACTTAACTTTAACGACGATACGCTGGCATTAACCCTCTTTACTACCGTCCAAGAATCGCCCTCGTCCGTGGATTTAAAAACATCTCCATCGGTTGTACCCGCGTAAATAATCGTGGGATTAAACCAATCCACCATAATTTGCGTAAAAGATACGTCTGTGCGCGGGTCAAAAAACGCTACTTCCCAATCTCTGCCGCAAGTATCGGTTTTATAAATCTTATTCTCGCTTATGGCATATATGATGCATTTATTCTTGGAATCCACTGCCGCGTCACGCACATCCGTGGCTTCCAAAGCATCAAAACTGCTCCATGAATCGCCTCCGTCATAAGAATAAACCAAACCGTTATCCATGGTTCCCAAATACAAAGCCTGCCTGTCCTGCGGATCTATATCAATCGATTGCACCGCAAAATCAGCCGCCGCGGCCGTAAGCGTTGGCCCATCCACAAAAGCCTTTTTATGCACCCAGCTCTGCCCTCTGTCCGATGTTTTCCAAACACCTAAATCAGGCCCGCTCGGCCCGGTCTGCTGTGTACCTCCTCCAAAACAACCCTGCCCCAAAACAGGCAAAATTAAAATTAAAACAAATATCCAAAGTATATTTTTTGACAGTCTTTCTTTCATATACAAACATTATACAACACTAATAACCAATCACCAATATTGCGTTATTGATTATTGGTTATTTATTGATGATTGGAGCTTGGTTTTTGGTTATTATCTCAACGATAATGGATAAGCCCCGGGCATAGCCGACGGCAATTCCAGCCTTTCTTGCCGTGCCAGCACCGCCGCCCCTTCCAGCATCACCCTTGGCCCCACCGGCCCGTTTAGCGCCCTATACGCGTCAATTACGCCCTGCCCAAGTATCAAAGCCTTCTTTCTATCCCGCGCCATATTCTCACGAATAGCATCCATGCATGTCGCGAGTGCGTCCGTCCACTCAGCCCGCTGATCCTCCCCGGTCTCAACTTTTTGCCGTATTTCATCAACAGCGGCCAAACGCCGACCCAAGTTATTCTCCATCACAAATCGCATCGCCGCTTCACGATATTCCGTTCTTGTATCTGCGCTAACTGCAAGACCCGGCCTGCCACGCGCAGCCTCCGCCAACATCTTAGCCTCCTCCGGCGATCTGCCAAAGGCAACCAGACCGTCTTCCAGCTCCTGTCGCGGCACAATGCCAAGCGGCACATGCACAACCCGGCTCAAAATCGTGGCCGGTATGGCCGATAACTGCTCTGCAACGGTTACAAATACCGCTCCTGCCGGTGGTTCCTCCATCACTTTAAGCAAAGTATTAAAACCCGCCTGATTTAACCAATCCAACTTGGGTATAAACATCACCACCCGATCCGCCGCTTGCGCGCTCTGATACAACCGATTACGCGCCTCACGCAAACTTTTCACCCCTATCTCTTTTTTACCCTCTTCAGGTAATGAAATTATGATATCCGGATGCGTATCCAAAGGCCTCCCCAAATCATGATCCGCAAAACCTCGCACCAAACGTTCTGCCAAAAGCGCCTTACCCACATGTGCCGGCCCGCTAAACAAATACGCAAATCCCGGCGCCTTAACCCAGCGCTCCATCATTTTCTTCACATCCCCATGCCCAATAACACTTGTCAGATCCATATCTCGCCCCAGCTTAACAAAAAAGAACCGGTAAGCACAGCAACCGGGTGAGTTGAAACAAAAAAAGCCCCCTCTTGATTAAAGAGGAGGTTTGGGGGAGGAAGTCCTCAATCCCCCAAGAAAGGTACGCCTTGGACACCGATCCCGAACGTGACCGGAGCATCGAACCGATCCTTCACCGGCTCGGTGCCCGTACCCAGGATTCCATGCCGGCCCCAGCGCCAACCCAAGCCCAGCCTGCCCGACACGAAGAGGTTTTGCCCCTTGATCGGATCATCGGCTTTGCTCAAGTCGGCCAGGTTGAGCGTGCCTTCCAGCACCGGCCCGGCCCAGAACAAACGCCCTTGCTGAACATCGGTCAGGCTGTAGCGGTTCACGCCCAGCCCCAACGACAAGGATCCGGCAGGCGCGAAGTACGCGTACCCGGCCGAAACATGGTGCTGAACCATGGACTGCTCGAAGTAATCTCCCGCCTTGCCAACACCCAGGTTGAGTGCCAAACGATGGCGCCCGCTTGCCGACAGCGACGGGTAGATACCTGCTTCCAAGCCCCCGGCAAACATGGTTTGGTCGTAGAGCGTGAAGGCTTGAGCCGTAAAATACGGATTCAACCGCCAACCAACGAGAGCCGGCTCAATGGCACCGGCCTTTTCCCTGCGAGCGGCCTTCGCTTCTCCTAAAGCCGCGCTGGCCATGGCTTCGTTCGCGTCCATGCGCGACTCCAGCCGCGCGATGCGTTGGTTGAAATGATTCGCCAATTCGATCATCCGATCGGTTACGGCTTTCAGCTCGTCACTCAAGCCAACCACGCTCCGGTCAATATCCATGAGCAGCTGCCGTTCACTTTCGTAATCACGCTTCAAGTCGGAAGGAACCGGCTCACCGCTATCGATGTAGGTCTTGGCGCGATCCTCGAGCGCATTCAAGCGAGCCTCCACTCCACGCAGATGCTCATACATACTCTGATGCGTGTAGCAAAACTTCTCGCTTCCGCCCGGCTCGGTCAGGTAAAACCCACCGGCCGCCTCGCACTTGTCGCGCTTGGGCGACGGCGGACGCTTCGTGGGCGGCCGCTTTGTCGTAGGCGGTGTCTTGCGCTTGGGCGTCTTGGCCTTGGGAGGCCCGCCCGGCGGGCACATGCTTGGGCAATTGTTGGTTACGCCCTCATAACAAGCGCCCAAAAGCGCCGTAGCCGCAGACTGATCGTCTTGCGACAATGCAGTGCAAGCCTTGACTTGCGGGCATAACTTGGTGATGTCGCGATGGCTCTCATCGAAACAAATCAGCTTTAGCTGTGCCTCACACTCAGCAATGCACTGCCCCAAATCAGACGGATCAGTCACTCCCTGTGCGAAAGCGCTCGCGGGTATGGTCAAACACAAAGTAACAATACAAATTGCGAAAGTTCGTTTTTTCATTCCCAACTCCTTTTGGTGGAAAATTATTTCTGTTTATAGCCTCATTAAGGCAAATTTTCCCACTTTTGTCAAGTCTCCAACCTCAATATCTTCAATAAAACAATAATATAAACAAATTCTACATTAATTTAAATCCTGTAAATCCTGCTAAATCATGTAAATCAAGGTAAAAAAAACCCTGTCAGCTAGTGCCAACAGGGTTAAGACATTCAAAGAACAAATTTACGAATTCAACGCTTTGCCAATGGGCCAGCGTCAGTTGGTGCAGCTCACGAAGTTCTGATACGGATGCGACGGCGATTCGTCACAACAGTACTCGCAGGAAGGGAGCTTAGCAGCGCCATTATGCTTGAAGCACAGCGGCACTTTCACTCCTTCGACCTTGACTTCGATGCGTCCGTTCACGTCCAGGTGGGTCTGCCCCTCCTGAGCATCGAGCTCGGATTGGGTCATGCAAGACACACGCACGCTCGGGTCATTCGGATAGACGATGTCACCCGAGACATCTCCCCAGTACTTCGCGTTCGGCGCAACTCCGTAGAGATACACCTGACCTTCGAAGTTTTCTGCTTGTGCGGGGTAGATCTTGTACGTGCAAGTCACATTGCCGTCGCCGGAATAGTTGCATCCCGTGTCACCGGTTTCTCCGGTGGCGTACTGTGCCCACCAGAAGTTGATTTCCGGCTCATTCACACACCACGGGACCGGGTTGGAGTAAGTCACCTGAACGGTGACCTCTTCGGTCGGCGTCGTACAGCCGGTGCAATTGCCCCAGCTGCCGTTGGTGCAAGTCTGCGTCCCGGTACCACCGCCTGCGCAGCTGCAGGCTTGAGTATCCCCGTTCGTGCAACCAGTGTCGCAAACCGGGTCGTTGGCGCAGTCCGGGTCAGCGCAGTCTACGAGGCCATCGCCATCGTCGTCCACGCCGTTGTTGCAGACTTCCTGCGTTACGCAGCCCTCGTCGATTGCTTTGTTGCAGTTATCGTCGATGCCGTTTCCGCACACCTCGGGATGACCAGGGTGGACATTGGGATTGTTGTCGTTGCAATCAATCCCTTGTTTCGGCGAATTGGTGTACCCGGCCGGAGCGTTCGGATTGCTATCCGTGAAATTCTCCCCGTCCGTGTATCCGTCACCGTCAGCATCCTTCCAGTGAGTGTACTCATTGCCGCCGCAGTTGGCGGCATTCGCACACTCCGGATCCGCGCAGTCCGCGAGGCCGTCGCCGTCGTCATCCTTGCCGTTGTTACAGATCTCCTGCGACACACAACCTTCATCCTTGTTGCCGTCGCAGTTGTTGTCCTTGCCGTCTCCGCAGATTTCGGGCATGCCAGGGTTCACCTGATCATCCCCGTCATCGCAATCGATCGGACTGGACTTTTGCGAGCTCCATCCCGCGGGCGGGCTAGACTCAGAGAAGGCCTTGCACTCCGCGGTGGTCCAGTTGTCCTGGTCCGCGTCTCGGCAGTAGGTGTACGTCGGGCCTTCGCAGCCCTCATCCACCTTGCCGTCGCAGTCGTTATCCTCCCCATCGCAAACTTCGTCCGCTCCGGGGTTGGACGACGCGTTGCCGTCGTCGCAGTCGTCGTTGTTGCCGGCATGGCCGTCCGGCACGTCGGTGTCCGTATTGGGATCCGAATTCTCGTCCCCATATCCGTCACCGTCGTCGTCCGGGTAGTAGGGGCATTCGCATTCGCCCCACTCTCCGTCTTCGCACGACTGCGTGCCATCCGAACCGTCGGGGCACTCGCAGTCGCGCTCCATGCCGTCGGGCGTACATTCGTCGCCCGAGCCACCGGAACCTCCGGATCCACCGCTTCCGGCTTCACCGGCACTCCCTGCCGCGCCCGCGGCTCCGGCAATGCCAAAGTCTGCGCCATCCGGGGTACAACCCGGTGCCGCAAACATCACAAACGCCACCAAACTCATCCAGAATTGCTTCTTCATCATGTCTCTTCCTTTCTTAACTTGTATTGTTCGAACGGCCTTTTGGCCGGTTTTTCCAAATATCAAACGACCGGTCTCCCAGCCCGAAAGTTTATCCCCCTCATTCCCCCTTATTAAGGGTGAGGAGTTAAACTCTCAGGAAGAAGGGATGGCAACAGAACATTGCCATCCATAGCGATTTCAGGATGAAACCGCTTAGTAACTCCTCGGCATTGCACCGAGGAGAAAAAACTAGAACTGACCGCCCAGGGTAATCCCACCGCCTGCGCGCCAACCGGTTTCTTCTCGGTAATGGTTGGGCACATTGGCCGCGGGGTCGGCCTTTTCCGGATAACCGGACCGGCCATACCCCAGGTTCAGGAAAGGCTGGACGCAGAAACTCAAGGGTGCGTCCGCCTCGGAACTTGGACAGAATGAGACCCCGAGCTCCGGCCCGACTCCGCCGCTCATGGCCTCAAAGCCATCGATGCGATAGGCCTGTTGGACCATGGCGCGGGCGTGTACTTGAACCTGACCATCCTCGGTTGCGAGGAAGCTGGGCCCGGTGTACACCGTGCCCATGACCGCCGCGGCACTGTCGCCGTCGTATTCGGTCATGTCTTGGCCGTGGGTCAATGTGAGCCGGCCGCCCAGCTCCCAGCGCACCCTTTCGGACAGCGCCGGATACCAAGCTCCGCCAACTCCACCGCCCACGAGATCACGACCTCCCGCGTAGTGCGAAAGCTCGAAGACCGCACGCACAGCCATTTCCTTCTGCCTGCGCTTGAGCTTTTTAATGTCTTCGTAGACCTGCGCGGCCAGCTGTTCCACGCGATTGCACACGTAGAACTTCCAGCTCCCGGGCCTGCTCGTTTGACAAGAACCGTTCATGAATGCTTCGAGTGCATCCACGCGGCCGCTCAATTTGGCGATATCCTCTTGATTATAGTAGACCTCACCGGAGAGATCGTTGAACCAAGCCAGGACATCGTCTTTATGTCTTGCTAAATCGGTGTTCACCTGCGCGATGAACTCGCGTTGCTTATTCAAAGCATCCGCGATAATCACCGCATTCGGTTCCACATCAAGCGGAAGGCAAACACCGCTTATGAACGCGGTTTTGTGAACCGTGCCGTCTTTGCCGGTCACGGTTTGAATGCGATGCGCCCGGGACATTGTGTATCCCTCCGGGCACTCACACTTCTCACCGCGCTTCCAGTTGAAATTCGGCCCGTCCACGGCTTTGTAAGTGCCGTTTTCGAGCCTAATTTGCTTTACCGTTGGCACCAGGCATTGCACCCAGTTATTATGCCAACGAATGACCTGCTTCTCCTGACAGTCACGGACATCGTCACACGTGAGAACTTTGTCATTCTTCACGTGTTCCGCCACGTCCTCATCGGTCGGATTCGCGCTTTGCGCCAACGCCGGCATCGACATGAGAATACAAGCCAACAAAACTGCCCAAAAGCTCCAAATACTTTTCATGTCCTATCTCCTTTGCCCCCCATGGAGGCGCTTTTTGGTTAGCGCCCTCGGGGGGCGTGAAGTTCGGGTTTAACTCCCTCTGTCGAGCTAAGCTCAACATCCCCCTCTTAAACTAAGCGGGAGAGGGCTTTCAGTTCTTAAATTTAAGGTACAACCTTACCGTGAGATTCCTGATTCATTTATCTTGAATCATTCATCAATTGGTGAGGCTCTTGAGTCGTCCCATGGCGGATGAGGTGAGGAGGAAGACATCCCAACCGGCCATGAAACGGCTTAAAAACCACACATGCGCTTCTGTAAAGAATGAATGAATATAGCACAAAATGGCGGAAATGTCAATACCGACCAAGATGAATTCTTCTGTACCCAGATATCTGACAGGATGTACCAAAATAACTAACAAGATGTACAAAAATTGGTACTAAAAAATATCGGAAAAATTTAATAAAATTCGAACAATATAAAAAAATTGGCTAAATTAAGCCAAAAATATTCGATCTAAATTACAACCCCTAAATCCCACAGCTAAGCTAAGCTGAGCTTTGCCTTATCAGGAGACTTGTTTTTTAGTTATTAAACAGTTCAACAACTTTTAAGACGCTGGACTCTAATACAGCTAACAACTAATCTGAGTTACCGTATCTGCCTGATCCTCGCCAAGACCCACGCCGAACCCAACAAAAAGCCTAAAATTAACCCAAAACTCAAGTT
>WJLP01000104.1 GCA_014728435.1 Candidatus Uhrbacteria bacterium | reverse complement strand
TCTTGGTCGCGCCTTTGGCCTGATCACTTTCAAGTTCTGCGTTTTGCAATTGCTCGCACGCGGACTTGGCCAAAGCCAAATTACGCTCCGCAACTGTCAGATGCCGCTTAACAGGCACAACAATTTTTGCCGCATTATCCGATGCCGGCGCCGAGAAATAGTTCATGAGCCCGTCAGGGCACAACTCACGTTCTTCGGCATCAGCATGCTCGCTCGGCTTCCCGGGCCTCACACAGCCGCGCATAACAGTGTACCTGTGCCTTACACCATCTTCCACTCGAGTTTGATTGGCCGCGTAAAGCGATCGGAGCTGCACCTGCATGGGCAAAACATCACCATCCGCGTCCTTTTGCGGATACATTCGCGCCAAGACGCGCAAATCACAATCGGGATTATGCAAAACAACAACGCTTTCAGCATTCTTTTCCAGCTCTCTCACGCACCACGAAGGTTCCGCGTAAGCCGGCTTGGACATCAACAGTAATACAAGCGCCGCCAAAACAGCGCCGCAAAGCTGCCAGTGCCGCAAAGCGGCTACGCTCTTCTCTAGCTTACGCCATGACATGTAGTCCTCCTTGCGCCATGGTAATTGTCAACGTTCGCGCACACAGTTTACATCATGCGCTCTCTTTAGCCCACCACAAACAAACAGCTCTGTCAATAACTAAAATCCTTCTTTTCTGCTAAAATAACGCGGTATTGCTCTTATTTACCATTCCCAACCTTTGACGGCGTACGATGTACAGCGTACGATGTACGAATAACTATGCATTTTTGCATCCTCGGTTCTCACCCCGCTCTCAGCCAAGCTGAGCTGTTTTCTGTTTTGCCTGATATAAAAAATACTAAGCTCGCAGACAAAATGCTGGTCCTCGATTCCAAAAATTGGGATGGCGATTTACTGATGGACACACTCGGAGGCACGGTCAAACTTGGCGACATTATCCATTCCGGGCCCGTCCACCAACTGAACGCCAAACTGATCGCTAATCTTCTCGCTCCAAAATCTCCCAAACATGATGCTAAACGATCTTTAGATTTCGGCCTAACGATATACGGATCCAAAGCCGAACAAAAAAAATTCTTTCGTTTGCCGATTCAACTTAAAAAAGAACTCAAAACTCTCGGCTATTCTGTGCGCTGGGTTACAGGAAAAGGATCCGAACCGCTTTCCCCCGCGGCCGTCGCTAAATGTAAACTTTGCGAATCTCCCAACGCCGACATCTGCATAACCATTGCGGATGATACGGTTTTTATCGGCAAAACCGCCCGCGTTCAAGATGCGGATGCCTGGAGCAAGCGGGATTACGATCGCCCCAAACGCGACAGCAAAAACGGCATGCTCCCTCCCAAACTCGCCCGCATGATGGTTAACCTTGCCCAAACTCCAAAAGATGGAATCTTATTGGACCCTTTCTGTGGTTCGGGCACCATCCTCATGGAAGCGGCGATTGCAACCGGCACCAAACAAATCATCGGCTCAGATATCGAACAAAAGCAAATTGATTATACCGACAAAAACAATAATTGGTTACTTCGTGAAAAAATTATTTCTCCAGCAGATCACAAACGCTTCCGAACATTCACCGCAGATGTGCGCGATTTAAAAAACTTTCTACAGCCCAAGTCAATCGATGTAGTCGTAACCGAAGGCTACCTCGGCCCTCCATTGCAAGGAGATGAATCACAAAAACAACTGGAAGCTAACGCCAAAGAAGTACAAAGACTCTGGATCGATACTCTTACAGCTTTAAGACCCTTAATAAAAAAGACCTCCCTTTTAGTCATAGTGACTCCCAAATATACAACCAGACGCGGATCCGCCTCCGTCGACCTCAACCCTCACCTAAAAACGCTTGGCTATCAGCTATCCGCTAACAGCGTCAAGCTAGCATATGGCCGGGAAAACCAATTTGTTAAGCGAAATATTCATATTCTAACATTGTCATAATCTTTTAATTAGCAGGTGGAGCGATTATTTTATTAAATAATTTTAACTGTATTTCGCCTTGACAAACCTTCCTTTTCTGTCTAAATTAAGATGTTCCTTCCCGATCTTTGGACAATCAAGGAGGCTAAAGTGGAAAAAAGCCCCCCCGCCAAGCGGAAAGATTCGCCTCGCGCTCCAATCGATCTGGCGCGAGTCAAGCGAATTAACGAATTACTCGGGCTCTTTGGCGAACCCAAGCCCGAAAAAATTATTTTTCAAGCCGGTACGGTACTCATCAAAGAAGGTTCGATCCGCAAAGATCGTGCCGCCATTCTGGTTATCGAAGGCGCTTTGGAAGAGCGTAAAACTCTTGTTGTAGAAAACCATGGAATCTCCGAACAAGTTTTGGCGATACTTCGAGAAGGGGATGTTGCCAACATTCCGGGCATCATATCCGAACTTTCAGGGCAACCGGCCCATACTTCTCTTCATGTTAAAGAAAGCGGCTACGGCTATATTCTGCGTCCGGAAAATATCAAACATCTGGATAGTTTGGGCATCTTGCTAAGCAGTGCTCTGCGGCAAACCGGCAAACAAGCCGAAGTTTTTGCCAATATCAGCAAAGGTTATTCAACCTTCAAGTTGCTTTTGCAAAATCTCAAAAAAGATTTTCCCAAAATACCGGAAGACCCGGTTGAATTTTTAAGGTTGTATCAAAAAGTCTCCCGCCAGCTAAAAGAACTTCGCAGGCAATCGGCGAAAAGGTCGGAACGAGAAGCGGAACTGAACAAGCTAAACAGCGAACTGAACGACCGCATCGTTGCATTAGAGCAAGAGCTTTCAGCCGCTCGCAGCCAACTAACACGCTCACGGCGGTCTAAAGCGGCCGAACAGCCTAGCGTACTTTCAACTCGTGTCATCGAGCTGGAAAACGCCAATAACGCCCTGCGGCGAGATCTTCATCAAGAACAAAGAACCCGCAAAGCCCTGGAGCAAAAGAACGCCGAGCTTATCGAAGAGATCGCCAAACAAAGTTCGGCCGTCTCTTCAGCCAAGTTCCCCAGCGCCGCCCACCTGCTCGAAAGCAGCGGTCTGGAAGAGCTTGAACAAGATGCCAGGCGGTTCAGAGCCGCGGCGGATCACTTCGAAGATCTTGCAACAAAAATGCATCGGGCACTCGACCTCCTGGCACGAGACAACCCCGGTATGGTCATTTCGAATGACGTTAACCGGTTAATGCTCGGTGAAGACGTTCCACTTAGAGAAGCTGAGCAAAAAGCTCGAGCCCACCGCGGCGGTGAGAATTTCAAAACTGTGCATCTGGGTTCCGACAGCCCGGAGGTCGCGGCCGCCAGAGCTCGCTCTAGCTCCACGGCATCCGCATCCGAACAAGAACCCAAGCCAAAAAACATGCGCGACTCAGACCGCATGGATACCGCGCAAGAAACGCCTTTGGCTAAACATGGGCCCAATGCAATGTCCAGCCAAGAGCTTACAACGCAAAATAAGCGGCGAACCGACCGACACGTAACTGCGGTTGAATCGCCCGGCGCGCTAAAAACAAACCGCGACGGCCACCGTTCCGGCGAGCACCCCGCCATGCCCGCAGGCCCGCTAAGCGGCGCAGACATGGATGCGATTCTCCAAGAATTCGTGGATGATGCCTCATGGGAAGCTCTGGATACAGGCTCCTTGCCAAACTCGCAAGGCATCAACGTACCGCCGCCGGATTCGGAAAACACACGTTCCAAGACCATGCCCTTCATTCCGGATGAAACGCATCCGCCCGCGAATTCCGACGTGTGCATTCCCCGCGAACCGCCAACACCCCGGGTCAGCCAGCCTGTCGGAAAACCGGTCCCCGCTAATCGTGGCCATGATATGCGCATTAGCGGCCGATACATGTATGACAGCTACTCCGACGCAGAGACGGACAGCGATACCACGCCCACGGTACCCTACTCGTATGATGATCCGCCTCGCCTCAGAGATCCGGCAAGTAGTCGCACGCGCGCCTGGAATGATGAAGTCGCCGTTCAACCTCCACCTAAATACGTTGATCCACCCGAAGTTTGCAAAAATTCCGGCTCTTCCTCGATTGATTTTCCGGACGAGGACACTGATGTCCGTCAAATACAGGAAGACTGGCGCGGTGCATTGCGAAGCGGGAAAAAAAATACGGAACCAGAACCCGAATCAGACGAATTCGTGATCCCGCCCTCAGCCGATATCCCGCCCCCTCCGGCAAATCTTTTTGGTGAAATCGAACCCGAAGTGGACGATGAACCCGAATTGATTGCCGACGTGGACTGGGCAACAAGCGGCGGCACCCAAGCTTACCGCTTTGATGAAAACGGCTCCGTGGCATCACAAGCGAAATCTCCTAAAGACGAGGACGCTCGCACAACACGTGCCTATGATTTCGAAGCGCCGGGCAAACCCCCAAAGCCCCAAAGCTAAAACTCAAAACCCCAGCATCTCGCTGGGGTCTTTTCATAGAAAAATCGTGATTCAATGTTCGATATTCGAAGTTCGAGCTACGGAAATATCTGTTCTCCATCCTCATCAAACAATTTAATCGCCTGCACCGGGCAACTTTCCGCCGCGAGTGTAATCGTATCATCATCCGCTCCCTTGGCATCAACAATAATCGCCTTATTCTCTTCATCCAACTGAAACACACCCGGCGCGACAGTAACACAAGGCGCCGCGCCGATACAAGCATCACGATCCACCTCAATTTTTGCAATTTTCTTTGTCATATGACATTAGCTTAATGCTCATATCCATTTCCGTCAATACTTGCAGAACCCAGCTCGATTCGTCATTAGCGTTTCGTACTAAAAAAGGAGCATAAGCTCCAAAAGTTATCCCCGAACCATCACCTCTTCTTTAATGAGACGCATTTCCGAAACAATCTGCCTGCCCTCATATTCCATAAGGTGCTCACAACGAAAGTCGGAAAACGCGCGCTTAGCCTCGGTATCTGTAGACGCTGTAAGCAATACTTCGCAATTATCGGTTGCGTCACCAAAAGGCGGTACAGCCCTGGTCTCAAATCGAACCAAGTATCTAACACTCATTTTTTTCCTCCTAAGCAACTCTTCTCACAAAATACAGTTTCGGCTCGCCAAGAATCGGAGCGTTATTGTAATTACCGGGATTCGCTTTTTTCCAAATGTTGAACGCAATTTTCGCTCCTTCATCCGTACCGGCTTTAAGCTTAATTTCCTTTTCTTCCTGAGAGCCGTCTATCTCATTCACGACGCAAAGCCCGATGAAATAACTCATACTGTACCTCCAGGGTTAAAATGTACCTTATGGAACATACCAAAAACGCGCAAAAAGTCAAGACGCCCCAACAGGACGTCTTAAATAATAAAACCACAGTACTGTTCAGGCGTGCCTGAACACTTCAAAATTATTCAGCTCCGAAATACTTCTCTCGATAAAACCTAATCAATTGCTCCACCTCCGGTATGCAAGACGGATCACCCGTACCAACCTTGGTCTTGCGCTGTACATCTTCCAATGTCACAGCTCCATCCAATACCGCCTCCTCAATATCCTGATCCGTAATCTTTAAAACCTTGTCGATAACGCGCCCGGCTTCAACCTCAACCTTATCCGTTTCACCTTGCTTTCTGTAATAATCATTTATCGCCGCTCTAAGAGCTTTATCGCCCAAAACCGAACAATGTATTTTCCTAACCGGCAAACCATGCAACCTTTCAGTGATATCTTGCGGACGCAAAGCGCGCGCTTCTTCCAAAGTCATACCACCTTTTTCCGTCACCATCTCGCTCATCATCGAAGTCGCCGCAATGGCACTGGCACAGCCAAAAGTCTTCCATTTCAAATCTTTAATGCGCCTCGACTTATCATCGACCTGTATCCAAACCCGCATCACATCCCCGCAAGCCGGGCTCCCAACCATACCCTGCCCGTCAGCTTTATACCCGCTCTCATCCTCCATAAAATTCTTAGGCTTAAAAAAATGCTCTTTCACGACATCCGAATAAAAACCGGAACCACCGTTTTTAGCTGGCGCTATATCAATCTTTTTTTGTCCTTTTTTATTATTCATATTAATTATTTCCTTTTACGACCTTCCTCATACATATGAGAAAAGCTTGGATGAGGAATTAAAACTGTTTCATGTCTAACGACACCGGGCTGATTTCCCTCAACCTCCTCACAATACCGGGCATAATCGTAACTACATAGTCTACATCTTTTTTTGTCGTAGACTTGCCCAACGTAAGCCTCATCGATCCGTGCGCCGCCTCATAACTCATGCCAAGCGCCAAAATTACATGGGATGGATCAAGAGATGTCGAGGCGCAAGCTGATCCAGTTGAGCAATATACTCCTTTAGCATCCAAATACAACATTGCCGCTTCACCCTCAATATCCATAAAAGAAACATTCACATTATTCGGCAATCTGTTTTTAGCGTCCCCATTCAACCTGGACTTTTCTATCTTAAGCAATCCTTTTATCAGCCTGTCACGCAGCTTAGCGATTCTTTCAGACTCCTTCTCTCTTTTTGCTTGCGCGATATCAAGCGCAGTTGCAAGCCCTGCAATCCCCGGCACATTTTCTGTTCCGGATCTTAACCTGCGCTCTTGCCCGCCACCATAAACTTGCGGCTCAATCCTTGTCTTTCTGCGCACGAACAACAGCCCAACTCCTTTAGGACCATAAATCTTTCCTCCATTTAAAGTCAGCAAATCAACATGCAGTTTCTCAACATTTAAATCCAAATACCCGGCCGCCTGACATGCATCCGTATGAAAATAAGGATAAATACTCCCGTTTACCTTACGATGCTTTAAAATCAACTTGCCGATTTCCGCAATTGGCTGAATAGTGCCTATTTCATTGTTCGCAAGCATAATTGTTACCAACACAGTGTTGCTCTTTATTGCCTTAAAAACATCTTCTGCGGCCACAACGCCGTTTGCACCCGGCTTGATCTGCGTCAATTCAATCTCACCGCGATACTCCAACTTAAGCAAAGGCTCCAGCACAGCCGGATGTTCGATTGCCGAAGTAACAACATGCGGTACGGCATTTTTACCGTACATTCTCTTCAGCTCGGCTTTTGACATATTGACCGTTCCCAAAATCGCCAAATTATCCGACTCCGTACCGCCCGAACAAAAAACCATCTCATCAACATGAGCGTTCAACAACCCGGCAATCGAATTGCGCGCGTCCGTAACCGCTTTATGTGCTTTTTGCCCCGGAGCGTGCAATGACGAAGGGTTGCCGTAGCACGTATCAAAAAACGGCATCATCGCTTTTATGACGCGCCCATCAACCGGCGTTGTCGCCGCATGATCTAAATAAACCTCCTGACGTTTGACGTTTGACGTTTGACGTTTAGTAACTTTCATAACTCTTTTCAGTTTGCAGTTCTTGACCTTCGTAGCTTTACGCGTAGAAGGTTATAGTTTGTACTTTATCTGTTACTTATTTGCTTCAATGATGTCTTCTTAAGCGACTTAATCAAATCTTTGTGCAGAAAAACCCATAAAGATTTTGATGTACATTTTTCCGCAAACGGGCAAATTGATTTATCACAACTCATGGGACTAATCGACCCCTCCAAAGCCACAACAATGTCATACGCGGAAATATCTTCCGCCGATTTGGCCAACCTATATCCGCCGCCCGGACCTTTTCTGCCTTCGATTAACCTTGCCCGTTTCAACGCGGCCGCGATCTCTTCCAAGAACTTAACCGATAATCCCATTTCCTCTGCCACATCTTTCAAAGAAACATACCGATCCTTCGAGGTTCGATATTCGATATTCGATATTCGATGATCCGAGCCCTCGGCGAGGATTGTCATAAGGATCATACCCGCGTGATTCTTGGCTGAAACTCTAAATAAACTATTCATAATAACCTAGTCTATAACTAGGAATATAACCAACCCCCCGATTTTTGTCAATAGTAGAAGCCCCAAATGCATTATTACAAAATGCGACATGCTATGCGATTCGTGATATGTGATTTTTGCCCTATGTTATGTGATATGTGATACATGATATAATAGCTTTAGTTATGCGCAAATTTCCTTTAATCGCCCTAATTGCGATAGTCAGCCTTTCAGCCGGCTGTTTTGAACCCATCTCCACAATAAATGTGGCGGCTCCGCTCGATTCTTTCGGTAATAACAACATCCCCCAACTTCAAGGCTTTGGTAATCTGCCGCCCACGCCCCAAGTTCCGCAAACCAACGCCATGATACGCATCAACACCAACCTCCCCACTTTGCAACCGGATGTTACGGTTTTGCGCCTGCCTCCCAACGGCCTAAACGAAACTCAATTTCAAAATCTAACCAGTTCCCTGGATATGCCCATCGGACTCGTCGGCCAAGAAGCGAAAAATCTGGAAATCGCTTTTACCTGGACCAATGCCAACAACGAAGTTTTATCTTATGATTCAACTAATCGCCGACTAACATTTGCCGATGCCTCCAATTCTCCCGGCCAATTACTGGTAAGCTCCTGGCCCGATACTTCGGCAATCGAACTCGCGGTTACCGATTTCCTTCGCGCCAAAGGCATGGATCCAACGGCATACAATAATCCGGAAATTCAAAAAAACTGGCGTGAATGGCAAAGACAAATTCAAACTCAGGAGGCTTGCGTCAATCAAAACACCTTATCAGCCTTGCGCCGCATTAAAACCGCCAAAGACATGCTATCCGCACCGCCTCCAGCCAGCGTCTCCGCCGCTTGTTTACAAGCGCAATACCCGTCACGTATTCCCGTAACTTTTGACCTGGTAATCGACAAACGCAACATAATCGGCAAAGACGGCAAAACCGAAGTCGGAGGTTTCCTTGTACTGAATGCCAGAAACCTTGCAGTTGAATACGGCTGGCTCACTCTCTCGGCCGAACCCGCGCGCTCCGACTACCCCGCAATCACCGAACAACAAATGCGTGCCAACATGCTAAACGGCGGCCTGGGCGGAGAACCGGAAGGCATGGTTGATATTAACGAAACTTTTTTCTCTTTCATGCGCCTCGACACGGGTGATGAATACAGTTTCAAATATTTAATTCCTGCCCTCGTGGGAAGCGGCATACAAACCATCTCCGGCACAGAGATCCCCTACAACATCGTCGTCCCCTTAACCGAATAAGCCTCCGTAAAAACTTGAACGGCTTGCGGTTTATTATTTCTTATTTGTGCTTTATCGTTTTTGTAAAAAATGGAGTTATGCATTCATCCTCGCCGGAGTAATGCTGGCTTTTCAATACGCAACAATCTTCGGCATCATAGTGCTGACTCCGCCCGACCACTCTTGGCTGGGCGCCACCATTACCAACGCCAGCGATACCGGTGTCTACATCAACTACATAAACCAAGCATCAGAATCTTTGCTATTGAAAAACTTTTACGCGGAAGCCGATCACATCGCGCGCTTCGATCCTTTTTGGACTGTTGGCGGCCTATTCGTTCGCATGGGCGCTACACCGATACTAGCCCACGAAATACTTCGTATCCTCACAACAATCATCCTGGCCTTCGCGATATTTGCCACAGCTAAAAGCGTCACAAAAAACCCGCGCGACGCCCGCTTAACCTCACTGCTCATGCTATTCGGCTTAAGCACCGGCTGGATCTATTCCGTGTACATGAGTATCACCAATTCCTGGGCCGTAGATTCACTCGTACCCTCCGATCTCTCCAACGAATTCGCTCTCATCCCAATCTTACTCGGCGGCGCTCACATGATCCTCTCCCCGGCATTACTCATGTTAAACACTCGCTGGCTCTGGCAAATCATAACACAAAACCGAAAGCCAACGGCAATCCCGTGGCTTACCATCGCCTGCCATGTCAGCTTTCACCCTTACTACATTCCAATTTACGGTTTAATCAGTCTCTTGGCTTTCGCTTATACTAAAACAAAAAAATCACTCCTGCGTTTCCTGGTTTTAAACTCGGCCATGCTCCCCGGCGCAATTTACTATCTCTATTTAATCTTTAAAGATAACAAACTGCGCGAACATCATCTCATTACCAATACCCTGCCGCTTGACCCGTTCTGGATGTGGCTCATTATGCTTTTACCCATCATCATCGCTTACATTTGGATCCTTTGGAACAAAGCGAATCTGGATTTATCCGGCAAAACATGGGTTTGGATCTGGTTGCTATCCGCAATAATTTGCATGTTTCTTCCTCTGCCCTGGAACCGTAAATTCCAACAAGCTCTACTGCCGGCCTTAGTGATACTAACGCTTCCGCTCTGGCTTTTCATCTATCATAGCCTCAAACCCAAAACCGATTTTGTGCTTAAAGCCGCGTTCATCATCTTGCTCGCCTTTCCATTTCTCCACCTCATGCAGTCACAGCTGGCCTTGGCCACCGACCCGGCTTGGAACAAATACTTTTACGTTTCCAATGCAACTATCACAGCTTGGGATAAACTTAAAGCCGCGCCGTCAGATTCACTCACCATCAGCACGAGTCTCTACACTTGCCTCTGGACCCCGGCTAACACAAAAAAAAGAGTCTGGATCGGCCACAACCACGAAACCCCAAACTTCCTCAGCAGATTTGCCGACTATCAAGCATGGCGCCGTACAACAAGTACAAATGACTTTAACAACTTCCTTGATGATAACGGAATTACCCATGTTATAACCGACAAAAACAGATATACCGATTTATTCAATAATAACTGGCAAGTCGATTATAATAAACAAAACATCTCTCTCTGGTCACGAAAAAATTAGACTCATAACTACAGAATCGATACAATAAAAAAGCTTAATCACCTTTCAAACAATATTGATGTTTGTAAATATTTGAAATAAAATTGAAGAAATCTATGAAAACCAACATCGCCATCTTAGGAGCCGGCAACGTCGGCACCGGCCTCGCCTATCACCTCGGCCGGCAAGGCCACACGGTCAACATGTACTGCATCGAACCCGATGTACTCAGGCAAATCAACAAAAAGCATTGCAACAAAAAATATCTTCGCAATGTCCGCCTTCCTGAAAACGTCCGCGCCCAAGCCGGCCTCGACGCTTGCTTAAAAGACGCGCGCGTCGCGATTATGGCCGTACCCTCCCACGCAGTCCTCCAAGTCGCTAAAGAAGCCAAACCGTTTTTACGCAAAGACGCGACCATGGCTTGCATTTCCAAAGGCCTCGACCCGCAAACTTTGGAACCGATCGTTATAAGCGTCAAAAAGAACTTGCCCAAAGCCAACCAAAAACGCACTTGCATGATCGGCGGTCCGGCCATCGCCACCGAGCTTAGCCATGACACTCCCACGGCTTTCGTGACCGCCTCAACCGATAAAAACGCCCGCAAGTATATTGCAGATCTCTTGCGCCACGGACACATCAAAAGCGCTGAAAGCCAAGACCTGCTTGGAGTGGGCCTGGGCGCGGCTCTCAAAAACCCTTACGCCATATCCCTCGGCTTCTGCGACGGCCTGCATTACCCAACCAATTCCAAAGCCTTAGTCATTACCATGGCCGTCAGTGAAATGGCCGGCATCATGCTCCGCGCCGGAGCTGACCCAAAAACCGCCCCATCGCTCGCGGGCCTGGGCGACTTACTCGTTACCGGGCTTTCGCCCCATGGCCACAACAGAACTTACGGCCAAAGACTGGTCAAAGCCAAATCCAACGACCCCGCCAAACTCAACCTAACTACCGTGGAAGGCATCCGCGCTTCCGAGCTCGGACTCAAACTCGCCAAACGTCTCCGCGCCCGCACTCCCCTGCTCGCCTCAATTCATAAAGGCATCCACTCCAACCGCGACTTTCACAAACCCTTCGAAAACTATCTTAAAAAACTAAAACTGGATTTAATCTAAATAATATCGCGTCCGCGATTCCGACATTGTTAATTATTAATCATTAATTGTTAATTAATATGAATATACCAGACAATCTTCAAAACTTCCCCGAACCCAGCCTCATCTTAATCGGCGACTTTGGCAAAACCATCATCCACAAAGCCCACGGCATAAACATCGATGAACTGCGCGTTGTGGAATCTCGCGATCCGGCTTTCCCCGATTCCGAAAGCACGGTCATCGTAAGTAAAGGAATTCGCGCGCACTCTGACGCGGCACATAACAAAGAAGAAGACCGCAAACACTATGCCAAAGACATCGTCGAGGCGCTAACCGACTTTGTCGACGATCATGATATCAAAGATATCCAACTCATCATGCCCACCGAGCTTTACAACCTCATCAACCAATACCTCTCCCGCGACGTTCAAGATCTCATCACCCGCCACCTCAACAAAGACCTCACCAAATCTGACCTAGTCGAAGCTCTGGAACGCCTGCTCGAAATCCCCAAAGACATCAATTAAACCGACACTCGTCGGTTTTTTCATATTCAACTAACAGCTATCTGCTATCAGCTATGAAATAAAACCCATTTATATAACTAGTCGTCTCATTAGGATCCGCTCCATAATCTGTTGAAATAACGTGATCTAATAACTGAAAAGATACTTCCTGCTTTAACGATGTAAACAAAGACTCCAACACAACAAAGCCCTGCGCCGAATCCGTATAATCATCATCAGCGGATTGTAACTTTTCCCAGTCCGGCTCCTCAATCCAACTTAATGTAACTTTATCATTCTCCCTTGCTTCATCATCTTTAAGGTAATGACTCATATCAGACGATAAAATAACAAACGTCTCCTCATCTACAAGCTCCGCGATAGATACTCCCAGCTTTTCCAGCCGACTCTTGGCTGCCTCCGGCCGAATGTACACCGGCACAAGCCGCGCCCGCGGGAATTCGCGCGCTATAAACGGTGCCAGCGTACCAACTCCATGCTCGCCCTCAAACAACTTAACATCCTTCGCCTCAAAAATACCCTTCACGCCCAATGCCCGCGACTCAACCTCGCCGGCCGGCGTTGCATAGGCGTATCCATGCGTCGAAACCAAATCCCCGGACAAAAAATGATCGGGCGAAATCACCACAAACCGTTCTATATCCGGCCGCGACTCTTTTAGCGACTTAAAAAACCTGGCTTGCAAATCCATCGCCAAAGCGTGGTGATTAACAATACCCGCCACCGGATACCCGTCAACCACTTCAACATCAACCAACTCCGTATCAGTAAATTCTTTTTCCCGTACAAACCTCGTCGCAATAACCTCATCACGCTGAGACACGGCGCGGCGCGTCTCTACAGTCTCGCGGGATGCACGATCCGAAACACGAGTCGATTTATCGCAACCAAAACCGGCCAAAACAAGCATGGCCGCTGCTAATAATAACTTCAATCTAAACTGTTCCATCATTTCATTGGCAAAAAAAGAGCGAGCCTAAGCCCGCCTCCTTTATTTTACTTTCACCGTTACCGGCTCCGTCTTGGCCGCGAGCCCCGGCACCTGCATACTCTGCACTATGGCGCCCTCGGCCGAATACTCGCCCAATGCAACCACACGCGCCGTATAATTAATATTTACCGGTTCACTTCTTTTACAGACCATAAAGCTGACCTCGCCCTTATCCACCTGAAATGGATACCAATTACCCAACCTGTGCCATCTGGCATATTTAACACTTACAATCGGCATCATGGTACCGGGCAATCTGTCGCGCACAATATAACAGCCGTCTTGTGCGCGCGCGTCCCAGCTTAATTGCAAATTCACGCGTACGTTATCTCCCTCTCCCAGCTCATTCAATTCCTCGCTATAAGTGCGGGTAATATTAATTAACGGACTGGATTCACCGATGTCACCCTCCACTCTGCGCGCGAAACTTGCCGCAGCCGGCCCGTTCACACTTGTTACTCGAAACTGCTTCACTTCTTGCGGCAACAAAGTAATCGTATGATAAGCCCATTCACTCAAATCGACCTCACCCGTTTCCTCGCCAATCGCATAACCTATCTTCACATCAACATCAGACAAAGTGGGCACTATTTTTTCCAGATAAACCGCTCGTTCCAAATCAGTCATGGCCTCATGGTTCCATACGGCTTCCACATATGCCATCAACTTTTCAGCGTCCGGATGCGCCAGCACGGCCGCCATGGACGCGGCTTGCACGGTAGCCTCGATTTCTTCCGTCACATCCTCGCTCACATTCAAGCGCATTTGTTCATTCTCGATTTCCGCCTTGGCAAGCAATGCATCCAAAATACCTTTGGCCGCCTCCCTGTCTCCGGCCGCTTCCATACCGCGCATCAAAGCCAATTGCTCGCGCCAGCTCAAATCCTCAAGCTTTGCCGCGCTCTTCAACCTCTCCAAAACCGGCTCTCCCAACGATGCCAAACCAGAAACCGCGTTAATCACTTCCTCGCGTGCGACCTCTTCGTCATCCGATAATTCCCAAAAATAATTAGTCAGCTTAGCCGTATCAAATGCCCGCGCTTTAGCGGCCGCGGCTTTCGCAGATAATTCGGCCCCACTCGAAGCATAAGGCAAAATCGAAATACCACCGTCCGCCTGCTGATACGCCAGCAAGCTATCTACTTGCTCTTCAATATCATCACCGTAGTATTCCTTATACAAATCTCTCATCATCACACCCGCGAGCTGCGCTTCCAACCTGGCCGACCAAGGCTGCGCCAAGCGATACACGTCAGCGCGCTTCAATGCCTTTGCTTTAGATTCAAAAGTAACCAGCACCTTTGATGACACGCCCGGATCCGGTAAAGCGGTTCCCGGCCCCAACTCTGTTACAACCCTTTCTTCTTTGGTGGCTCTTGATTGTACCACCTCTATCGTTCTTTCAATCGCATCAACCTTACCCCCGGCTTTTACGCCGATAATCGCTTTATGCTCACCCGCCATAAGTTTGTCCACCGCCAAATACACCGGCTCATAAACCTCACCCTGAACCTCCTGCTCATCTATGCCTAATGATGGTATATCCACCACATAAGTAATCTTTCCTTGGCTGGGCAATGCCGTGCCGTGCGCCCTTATCTTCAAAGTCGGCTTATCGCTCACCGTCAGCGAATTCGGTATAACCGCGTCCACAAACAACGATTTGGTTACCGGCACGTTTATCCGCGACTGCCCGGCATAATGGTCTTCCGTGATGGCCGCGGCCGTAAATCTCCACGAAGTAATATTATCCGGCGCGGTAAACGTTTTTTCCGCGTCCCCGCCAAACCCTGTTTCCATCACTAAAAACGCGGCCGTATTTCTAAAATCCTTGCGGATCGATCCCAAACCTTCACCTCCGCCCATTTCCGCGCCTCCGCCCGGACCCGTCTCTTCATATTGATGCGACCAATTGCTGGCCAAGATTCCGCTCGGAACCCATTCATACAAATGATACATCACACTCGGATCACTGCTTCGTGTGGCAATGGCAAGCAATGCTTCATCCACCACTGAAACCACCACTCTGGCACCGCGCACCGCTTTGCCGTCTTGATCCGTCACCTTGGCGCGTACCTTAATCTGCGCGCCCGGCGCGTATTGGTTCTTATCTGTGCTCAAATCAACATTCAGCTTACGCGCGTTAGTGTCAATCTCCGCGTGATACTGAGTTTGCGTAAAACCATCCGGCGTGTACACAATTCCATAAACCGCCACATTGGGCACATCTTCCTCGCTATAATCAAAATTATAATAAGGGTTCTCACTTGCGGTAATGGATCTAATGCCGCGCGATGCCCTTACGTATAAATACCTGGCGCCGTCTTCCTGAAACATTTCATTGTCACGCATCAATCTCAACTCAACTTTCTCGCCCAATTCATATTCATTGTCGTCATTATCCGCGCGTCCTGATTTAAAAGTAATATTTTCATTGCTATGATTCGAATAATATGGATTGTAATAAGTTGCGCCGCTGTAAATATAAGCCATATCCGCGTGCATCACCTTATCACCTTCGCGATAAGTGGATATAACCCGGTAACTTATATCGTCCTCCATGGGAAAACTGAGCGTCGCTTCTCCGCTCGCGTCAGTTCGGCTCTTAAACTCGCCCACGCGCTCAAAACGCCTCTCATATCTGTAAGTGGGATACACTTTCTTTTCAATCGGATCATACCTGGTGCCATCCTCAATTCTATCCCAATAAACCTCGTATATTTCACTATCTATCGCCGCATCACTTACTCCTTCGCCCAATACCGACGAATTCTCGCCCGTTGCCTGCCGCAAATCAACTTCGCGCACTTTAAACTTAACCACACGCTCACCGTTTTCATCATCCATATAGCTTTCAAAATGATGCTTACCGCGCCACACCCGTACACTGGCCTGCCCGAAAATTTCCGCCTCTTCACCCAGCGTAGGATACGCCTCAATGGTAAAAGTTTGCGTATTCGGGCAATCAACCCTCTCTTTTGTAGCCGTGCAAATTGGCGGCTCTGTATCATATTCAAATTTAGCCACACCGTTATCATCCGTTACCAAAGTCTCTTCACCGCCGCCCGCGCCATAAGTTTCCACTTCAAGATCCAACCTGCCGTACGGTGTACCGTCAAAAAACTCGGTCTTGATTTGCCCGCGCACAACATCTCCCGCATAAATAGCCTCATCCTGCGGCAATACTTTAACCGTATAAGCCGGCTTCATAATATCTCGGACCTCAATATACCTCCTATCCATTTCTTTCCCGTCTTTGGTTAAAACCACATTATAATACCCCGGCGTCAGAGGCACGGACCAGCTTAATTCCCCCTCAAAAAACCCGCCAGCGTCAGTCACGAGTTCAGCGCGCGCCACAACCTTGGTTTTAAAAGTGGAGTAATCCATACTGTTGGATCTTAACTCAACCTGCACCGTACCCGCGCCCTCGCCTGTCTCCCTGTCCTGCAAGAATCCAAACACGTTCATTGTGTCCGTTAAACTGTAAAGCGGCCTGTCCGGGTACAAATAACTCCAATAATTCAATTCGGGATCATGCGCCGCATACCCCCAATACCAATCAATATACTGCACATTCAAAAGCAAGCCCATATTCTCATCACCCAGCTTCAACACCTCATGCGGTGTATCATGTCGCTTCCAAGTCATTCCCTGCTCATCCAGATATGCCCGCCAATCATCCGGAGTTTGCATCTCCGCCAACCCTCGGTTATCCGTCGTGCCCGTTTGCCCGTCAAAAGCAACAACCATATTACTAAGCGGCATGGACGTATCCTTATTTACCGCCCAAACAACAAGCTTGTCGCGCGTTACCATGGTATAAGCCGCCACGTCGGTCCTCTGCAATAAAATCCATTGCGCGAACTCATCATCTGCGGGTGAAACCTTTACCACATACCAACCCTTGGGCGTATCCGCGGGCAATCTCAAATAATCCATCCAATTACTGCCCGATTCTTCCAGCTTTGCCTGCAAGGTAAATGCTTCAACCTCTGCCAAATCCTGCAAAGTCGTGGCCCGCTCCTTGCTCTGCCTGGCCCAATGCGGAATCTCCTCCAACTCTTGCACCGCCGCGTAAGCCTGCTCCAAACTAACTTTATAACCCGTCACACTGATATCCGCGCTCTTCAAATCATCCGAAGTCCTTACCGGAATAACCACGTCTTTATCCAAAGATGACTCAAACAAATACTTATAGATGCTGAAATAACTCCTGTTTCTTGAGTACTCTTTCTCGGCCGCTGTTTCAAATTTCAACACAACATCTTCTTCCAACTGCAAATCCTCACTGATACCCCAACCCCGTTTGTAAGTAACCGTATAAATCGTAGCCCTTTTAAGCGGCTCTTCCGGTACAAATACCAGTGTGCGGCCATGTGTTTCAAAGCGGCCGCTTACTGCCGGTTTAATATCAAAATACTCTTCCGGATCCTCCCAGCCGGTTTTGGACATAGTCACCTCGATACTGGTATTTACCGGCACGTAACTGCTTTGATGTCCGGGTACACTGCGCAAAATCCTAAATTTATCCCTGGTCTGTATGGCCCAAGAAAATTCACGCGGCTTTTTCTCATTCTCCCCGTCAACAGCGGCCGCAATGGAAACTTTATAAACCTCCCCCGGATCCAAATCGGTTGCGGGTGTAATTACAAAATTCTTATCACCCTCTTTTTTAATATCAAAATCAACATACACGCCGTCTTGCTCACGCGCCGCATTAACAATCCTCAAACTCTGACGTAAATCCTCGGTATCCACGTCCACCTTGCTTTCCACTTTAAAACTCGTATCCACGGCCGCGTCCTCACTGTCACCTTTTTCCACGAGTACATTAAAAGCATCGCCCGCGTGCGCCGCCGGAATTATTACCGAAAGTTTGGCTTTACCCATAAAACTCTCCTGCTCATCGGCCTGCGGTAAAAACGGCAACGGCCCCGCGGTATTTGTTACAAACACCACAACAACCACAGCCGCGGCAACGGCCAATCCACCCGCCCAAATATACCAGGGCCTTTTAAACAAACCGGCTCCTTTTTCTTTTTTAGCCGTTTTTTGTTCACTATTCGAACTGCTCTTACTTTCTTTTTGCATATTTTCTTGCTTAATATTCTTTGCCATTTTCATTAAATGCATTTTCTGCTCTTCCATGACACTTTTATCCATTTCCCCGTTCTCCTTGGCATCCTGCTCCAAAGCTTTAGCCATACGCAAATACGGCTGATATTTTACATCCGCCTCCTTATTATGCGACAAAGCCTCATTCAATTCTTGGGCTGTTTTTTCTTCTTTGGATCTCATATTATGCATTTGAACTTAAAATAGACTTTCTCATTCTACCTAAAGCACGATAAATCAGCACCGCCGCGTGATTATTGGAGATGCCGAGCTCGGCCGCAACCTCTTCTGTTTTATAACCTCCATAAAAACGCAACGTTAAAACTTGTTGATCTCTTTCCGGCAACTCACTCATCACGCCCATCAACCTTTCCCTTTCAATCGTAATCTCGGCATTCCAAACCGGATCATCCTCCGACGGAGGTTCAAAGTAATCCTCCTCATCATCAAGCTTTGTTTGTTCCTTGCGCGTCTTTGCGCTTCGCCAATGGTCGGCCAGCGCGTTTACCGCCACTCTATAAAGCCATGCCCCGATAGGCGCGCCTTTCCACTCCAGCTTGGCATGCGATTCCACCAATTTCATAAAAGCCTGCGCCGTAATATCCTCCGCGGTTTCCTTATGCCCGCATCGCTTTAACAAAAAAGAATACAAAGATTTTGCGTGCCTGTCATAGATCTCCGCGACAACCTCCGGATCCTCCTTAAACCGCAAAAACAGATCCTTTTCCTCCTCTGGTGAATATTTGTCTGGCGGCATAATAATAACGAAAATGATTCAAATTGAATGACACTAGTATATAATTATTCTGTTATTTAAGCAATAAAAAAAGGCTTCGAATGCTTACCTAAGGTAAGTTCCACAAGCCGGAGTTTACATTTGCTCATAATGTTGTTTGGCCTCATTTATTTCTCTTTCCTCCAAATTAAAACCTTGCGGGTCGGCAAGCAACATCCTAAACACCTCGGTCATGTCAAAGATGGCCTCAAGGGCTATACCGGAGTCATAGCTCTCATTTACCATCTTCTTCAAACGGGCTCGCCTGTCCGCATCAAACAAAATAATAATTTTACGCGGGTCCAACCGATTTTGCCTCAAAACGTTTAATGTGCGAACAACCGAATGCGTTTCCATTTTTTGCCGGCTTTCAATTTTATTGAGCGCCGCAATCACAAGCACATGAGCATCCGGCCGAGCTTTGCCGTAAAGCATAAGCGGAGAGCTTGCGTCCGGAGTCATCTCCACCGGCTGCAACAAATGCAGACCCTCTTTGGCCGCGTACATGCCGGCCAAGTTTCTGCAATCATCGGGTACTGACGCGATAACATCATACGCTCCGGCATCTACCCGAGTACCCAACAACTTAAACACCGCTTCCCTGGCCATGGGATCCGAATCCAAAATTTCCAAATCAACCTTAAACGGCCGACTCTTATACTGGGGCCTGCGCAATACGACCGCCCCCCTTAAAAACAACTGCCGTAATTGCTCTCGCAAAAAACCATCCATGCTCACCTCCAATTTATTGTGCTGATCCAACCTTACCAAAAACAACAATTTTAGCAAGTATCATCAACATTTTAGCCAATCTAACCTATTTTCTAATTGGAAATCTCCTATAAACCGCTCGTCCCTCAAAACTCTGACGAATGGAGAGTATACTGGAATCAGCTATTATCTTTGCTATTTTTCCTTATTATCCAACCTCTTTTCTCCGCCGCTTAATGGACTCGACGAACTTTTCGTCCGATTGCTCCTTTCTTTAAAGTACGCATAAATCCCCGGCGAGATCGATAACAACACAACTATCGCAATCACAATATGCAGGTGCTCTTCCACGCCGGGAATGGTCTCGCCCAAAAAATACCCCAATCCCAACATGGACCCAACCCAGCCAATCCCTCCAATCACATTAAAAGCTAAAAATCTTTTATACGGCATCTCGCCCACGCCCGCCACAATCGGCGCGAAAGTCCTCACGATCGGCATAAATCTGGCCAAAATAATTGTCTTACCGCCATGCTTATCATAAAAAGCTTTCGCCTTCAGCAAATGATCTTTCGCGAATAAAATCGATTTTTCTCTTCTAAAAATTTTTGGACCTGTATATTTGCCAAAATGATACCCCACCGTATCTCCGGCAATCGCCATAAAAGACAACAAGAAAAACAAATACCAAATATTCAAATACCCTTGCGTCGCCAAAAGCCCGGTAGTCACCAACAACGAATCCCCGGGCAAAAAGAACCCAAACAACAACCCCGATTCCGCGAAAACAATTATCGAAAGCACCGTGTACCCGCCCCAAGTAATCAAAGCTTCCAAATTATGCAAATTTTGAAAAAATGTAATTATATATTCCATGCGCTATAGCATACCATAACAGCACATAACGTCATATAACTCTTGTGAGTTGGCAGTTAAAAGTTTATAGTATGGTGGTATGAAACACATCCTTTCTTTGGACATCGGCACCACAAGCACCCGTGCCATAATTTTCGATACTAACTTACGCAACATCGCCCAAGTCTCGCACAAGCTAAACAGCTACGCCAACGACATCGGCGATGTTGAACAAGACGCGCAAGAACTCTGGGAAAAAACCCGTGATGCCGCCAAGCAAGTAATAAAAAAATCTCGCGTTAAAACCAAAGACGTCGCCTGCATCGGCATTACCAATCAGCGCGAAACCGTTATTTCTTGGGACGCGGCCAACGGCAAACCTCTGCACCGCGCCATTGTCTGGCAAGACCGCCGCACAAGCTCAAGATGCAAAGCCCTCGAAAAAAAACGCGCGCTCGCCCGCCGTATCCGCGCCAAAACCGGCCTGGTTATCGACCCCAGTTTTTCCGCAACCAAGATGGAATGGTTAAACAACAAACTTAAGAGCAAAAAAAAGCGCCTGCTTTTTGGCACTGTTGATGCTTGGATCCTCTGGAATTTAACCGGCGGCAAATCATACGCCACCGAACCATCCAATGCCAGCCGAACCATGCTAATGAACCTAAAAAACCAAAAATGGGATGAAGAACTACTCAAACTTTTCAAAATCCAAGAACGCCAACTCCCCCGTATTCAAGATTCCGACACCGAATTCGGTTACACTGATAAAAAAATCTTTGACGCAAAAATTCCCATCACCGGCATACTGGGCGACCAACAAGCGGCTCTTTTCAGCCACGGCCCTCTGCGCGACAGCATGCTGGCCGTAACATATGGAACCGGTATCTTCACCTTAAAAAGCATCGGCCAAATTCCCCGCCCGGCCACATCCGGCATCCTCACCACACTGGCCTGGAAGCGTGCCGGCCGACCCGCCGAATACGCTTACGAAACCAGCGCCCTAACCGGCGGCGCCATGCTCGAATGGATCAAAGAAAAAATGCACCTGGTTGAAACCATGAAAGAATTCGATCGCCTGGCATCCACTGTCAAAACCACTGGCGGCGTAACCATCGTACCCGCGTTCTCCGGTTTGGCGGCACCGGATTGGGATCCTGCGGCGCGCGGCCTAATCATCGGGCTAAACCGTTCCACCGAACGCGCCCACATCTGCCGCGCGGCAATCGAGGCTATCGCCTGCCAAACCGAACGCATGGCCGCCCTCTTGGAAGAACAAACCGGCACCAAAAACAAAGCTTGGCATGTCTCGGGCGGTCTGACCCGTTCCGAACCGCTGATGCAAAGCCAATCCGACATAAGCCGCGTCAAAGTGCGCGTCGCCGCCGAATGCGAAGCCACGGCCGTGGGCGCCGCCATGATGGCCGGCCTTGGCGCCGAACTCTGGCCCGCCTGGCGTGACATAGCCGCCAAACAAAACTTCCGCAAAACCTACACCCCAAAACGCCCCAACCGCGGTAAACTGTTTCTCAAGCAATACGAGCGCGCCCTTGAACGCGCTCGAGGATGGGCAACTCAGTAAGGACAAGTCGCGACTTGTCCCCTACCTGTACACTGATATCACTTGACAAAACTTCATATGTGTGGAACCGGGTATATATATGATACCCACCATGATACGAAAAACATCACCCCGTCTACCAGGCTACGACTATCACAAATCCGGAAAATACTTTGTCACCATCCGTGCAAAACAAGATAACTT
>WJLP01000011.1 GCA_014728435.1 Candidatus Uhrbacteria bacterium | reverse complement strand
TGAGCTTCGTCTGTGACCATACGTCCCAAGCGTATGGCATAGTCGGTTATCTTCCAAAATCCTTTGATGTTGTATCCTTTGCGCTGTATTTGCATGTTTCTCCTTGGTTAGAGGAGTGCAATATGTATCTGAGCGCGTGCAGCGTATTAATATTTTTTATTTTTATACTTATCCACAACATATACAGTAGCAAGTGACAAGTTAAAAGATTAAAGAGTGAATAAAAAACAAAGCAACTTGCGCCTTGTTTTACTTCTTTCCAAACCTCTTTATATTTTTTTACTTTTAACTAATCGTTAGGGCATGAAACTTTTAAAGATTCTTTTTAGAGGATCTGAAGCTTTGCCGATAATACCTCCGAGTAAGCCGGAACCCGAAAAACCTCCGCCCTCTTCATTGCGCTCCGCCTCGTAACCCCATTCAACCAAGCCCACGGCAGTGGCAAAAGCCGGGTCTTGAACAAGTTCGGGAACAGAGCTTTCAAGCGAGGACGCGCCCACGGCGGCCGGAAGGTGAAAAACTCGGCGAGCAACCTCTGTGATACCGGGAAGTTTTGCTCCGCCGCCCGTGAGAATAATGCCGGCAGGCAACATGCCGGAGCGCTCAATTGTTTTTAATTCGGCTTCCACTTTTTCGAAAATTTCTTCGGCTCTGGCTTCGATTACTTCGGCTACAAATTTTAATTGCACCTCTTCACTGACTTCGGCTCCGTAATCTTTTAAATCCACGATATCTTCTTTGTCGAGATCATCGGGCTTGGCATTGCCGCGCGCGCGTTTAAGCCTTTCGGCAACGTCGAATGAAGTGCGTAAAGTATAGACCAGATCGGATGTAATGTGGTCAGAGCCTATGGGAAAGGTGGCGGCATGCACAAGATCGTTATCTTCATAGACAGCCATACCGGTTGTGGTTGCGCCCATGTTAACCACACAGACGCCCTGCTCTTTGGCGCGCTTGCCCATGACGGCTTCGGCCGCGGCAATTGGCGAATAGACAAGTTCAACGATATCGACTTTGGTGCGAAACACGGCTTTGGTTATATTTCTTAAGTGATTGGCCAAGCCTTGGATAATTTTGACTTCGGATTCCAAACGAATACCCTGCATGCCGATGGGGTCTTTGATGTCGGTTTGGCTGTCCACGGTGAACTTTCTGGGCAGTACGTGGATTATCTCGTAGTTTGGGGTTTGCGCGTAAGCTCTGGCGGCCTCGATGGCGCGAGCGATGTCTTCGGTTTTAATGGTTTGGTCATTGCGAGACACGCCGATTATGCCTTTGGCGTCCGTAACCTCTATCTGCGTGCCGCCGATACTGACATAAACTTCTTCTATGGGTATTCCAATTACCCGTTCGGCCTGATCGAGGCATGCCGAAATAGAGCTCACGGCGTCTTCAAATGAGCTTATACCGGCTTTGGAAATGCCTTCGGATTTGGTTTCAGCGGCTCCGATGCAGGTAAGAGCACCCGCTTCGCCTTTTTCTTGCATTAGCTGGCCGGCCACAATGCGTATTGCGGATGATCCCAAATCCAATCCAATAATCAATTGCCCTTTCATAATCTACCTAGAAGGTGTAAATGCGGCCAAAAAATAATTAAAGCCAAAATAAAGGCTGTCGCGGCCATAACAAGCACTGCGCCCGCTGATAAATCTTTAACCATGCGCGCATAATCATGCACACGCGGTTTAACGATATCCACAAAGCGTTCAACAATGCTATTAAGTAATTCTAGCACAAGCACAGCACCGATGCATAGTATCAACAATGCTATCTCCCATCTTTCCAGAGGAAGGATGAATATGAGGATAAGGACGATTAAAGCACCCGCCAGTTGATAACGAAAACTGCGTTCATGCTTGAAAGCCAATAAAAGCCCCTGCCAGGCATGGGAAAAGCTTTTCGTTAGGGCTTTAAGTGTATTCATAGTGTTCTTAAGATCTTTTCTTGCTTGGTAAACATCTTTTTGGCGTCAGCTTCTTTGGCGTGATCCATGCCGGCTAAATGCAAAACTCCGTGTACCAGTAAGCGCTTCATCTGCTCGGTAAACGGCGTGTCGCTGTTTTTGATATCTTGCTTTACATACGCGGGGCAGATGATGATATCACCTTCCAGCCCCTCCGACTTGCGGCGAGGAGCGTAAGCGAAAGACAGGACGTCGGTGGGCTTGTTTTTTTTACGATACGCCCTGTTATAAGTCTGCATTTTAGCTTGACCTGCAAAAGAAAGACCGATACTTTGGGCGTCGATCTTGGCTTGGGCAAGAATCTCGCGGATCATGGCGGTGATTTTTTGTTTACTAAAAGGCGCGGGCACACGGCCATGGATGGAAATTTCGGTTTTAAGCTTGTTTTGCATTATTGAGTTGAGGTGGCCGGCTGCTCGGGATCGGGGAAGACATCCCCGGTTGCTTCGGAAGATGTCGCTTCATCAATCGACATTGGCTGGGTCATTTCGCCTTGTTTGGTGGCGGCCGGTTCAAACGGAAGCTGCCCGGTTCCGGCTGGAATAACTTCACCGGAGAGCCCGGTAAGTTCCAAAGAGTTTAGCATCATGGAGTAGGCTGTGCGGTAATTAATGAAGGGCTGGTCGTTCATCTGATATTTGAAGATGAAGATTTTTCCGTTCCAGGGCAAGTAGGTGGTTAGCAAGTCGGCGCCGATTATACCTTCATAACCGCCCTTGGATCTGTAAAAAAGGATATCAGACCTGTTAACTTCCGGGTTTCGCGCCAAATACCATTCGATTATTTCCTGATTATTGGCATTGTTTTCAATTGTAATCGTGAAAGTTTCACCATGATCGGATGAGACGGTGGCAGACGAGCCGTCGGGCGCCTCTAAAGTACCCTCCCATTCTTTAGGGATCAGTATTTTCCAGCCGATTTCCCCGCTGAATTCTTTCATTAAGCCGCTTTCGGTTAGTTTTGCGGGTGCTCTACCGTTTGGATTGTACAAGTTGAAGACTTCGTTGCCATCTAAAAAGCCATCTCCTTCCGTATCCGGGGAGCGCGGGTCCGCGCCAAATAGCGACTCTTCCAAATCACTTAAGCCGTCTGAATCCGTATCAAGGCCGGCCGGGGGCAAAGGTTCGACTTTTTCGGGTTCCGGAGGAAGCGGCGGCGTTGTTACCATAGCCTCATTACTGCCTGGCGACTCGCCCTGATTGTTTCTGGCTATAACGCGATACATGTAGGTTGTGCTGGCTTGCACGGAGTTATCTTGGAAAGTTGTGCTGTTGGGAGGCAGGTCGGACACGCGAGAAAAAATGGTTTGCGTTTCCGGGCGGCGCTCCACTCTGAATGCCGCCTCATTATCTGAGGTATCTTCCCAAGAAATCGTGACGCTGCGCGGATTGGTTGACGTTGCCGACAGATCGGCGGGCGCGCTGGGCGGAGGAGGCGGCGGTTCGGGCTCGGGTTCGGGCTCGGGTTCGGCCTCAGCTACGGGCTCCGGTGCCGGAGGCGCGCCAAGAATAGCATCGCGATACATGTAAGCGAAATAACCGCCAACGCCGATTGCTACAAGTAAAATTATACCGATAATAATTGGCACAAAAGGAAAAGACTTCTTTGGCGGCGCAACACCTTCGGGAGTTGACTCTTTATCCTTGGTCTGCAGCTTGGTCTTTAGCGCCGCGCCGTAAAATTGGTCCGGGATGACATGGATTTGCTTACCGGATTTTCCCTTGACCTGCTTGGCGGCGATTTGGTCTGAAGCGGCCTCTTTATTGGGCTCTTTATCAGGCTTCTTTTTTTGCTGCTCTTTATCTGGCATATATTTTAGTTGGATTTGGCTAAGGTGGCGCTTTTTAGCATGTACTCAAAGATGCTTAAAAAATCCAAAGTGGCCGCGCCATTGGCTTTGTAATTTAGGGTGTAAACAGTATTATCCATCAGTAACCAAGCGGTTAACCTGTCGCTCGAATAAACAACTTCAGCTCCGTTCATATTACTGCCGGATTCATAATCTGTGACGCTTGTGCCCTGCTTCTTGTTCACCAACCAGGTCAATAATCCGGAAGCGCCGGTATAGTTTTGCGTGCTTATTTCGATATTTGCCGGGGTTCCGGTATAAACTATAACCGCGCCGTCCGGGCCGGAGTTGCGCCTCCAAGCGGCGGGCATGGCAAAGACCGTGGTACCGATCTTTTCGGTTTTCATGTTATTTGAAACCGCAAGAGCTGTGTCGGGTGCCGCCGGATCATAACCGTTTTCCACTTCACTGCCATCGGCAAAGCCGTCACCGTCTGAATCCGTGACATTGGGATCCGAACCGAGGAGAAGCTCTTCGGAGTTGGTTAAACCGTCATTATCGGAATCAACGCCCGGCGACAGTTGAACTTGAGGTTCTTGCTCATCTTCCATGGTTACTTGCGGTTGCGTGATTTCCGCGACTTCCATGCTATCCATGGTATCTGTGGCCGCGCCCTCCTCCGCTTGCATCATTCCCTCAACCATCATCATATCACTTCCGGTTGCTTGCATTTGCCCTTGTTCGGCTTGGGCTTTGAGCAATGCCATGGAAGCTTGCGAGGCGGCCATTTTATCTTCGTCGGGTTTGGGAATGGGTGATTCCACGGGCGGTTCGTCGGATGGCTCGGACGTGGCGGGTATGGTGGTGGGAGCAACAGCTTGGCCATTGTCGGTAACAAGTGAGCCATCTTCTCCGGCAAAATAATTTTGATAAACAAAGTAAGCACCCACACCTAAACCGATGACGACCAGCGGTATACCAATGCCTAAAATTATTTTCCAGGGAAAACCTCTTTTGGGCGCAGAGGGGCTGGCTTGAGGAGCCGGGGTCTGCGGAGTACTCGGAGCAGGTTCGTTGATGTCGGCAAAAATATCCTCGGGTTCTTTGGTGCCGGGAACGTTAATACCCCCTTCCATCTTCTGCGGTTGGGGTTGGGCGGCTTGCGGTTGTGCCGGAGCTTGAGGCTGTGCGTTGCCGGAACCTTGCTTGGGTTCTACGGGGAGATTGTTGGGGGCGTCGAACATAAGAATTATTATTTATTAATTATTATTTCGCGAATAACTGTAATTAATTGTAAGTAATTATTTAATTATGGCTCGAGTCCGGGCGGTAGGGTTGGCGGGACGAGTTCGGATTCGCTTGGCTCCAGTGTGCTGGTAGCTTCGGATTGGCCGGGTGGTGTGTAATCGGAAGGCGGGTCGTAGAGAGTTTCTTGAGCCGGGGCATCGCTTGAACCGAAAGGTTTATAAATCTGGCCGCCGGGGTCTGAAGAGCGCAAATACCACACCACTCCGGCGATGGCTAAAACGGCAAGACCTGCGAAAAAGATGATGTAATAGATATATTTCATACTACCAGTTGATTACGTTAAAGCGTTGTATGTATTCAGTATAACCATCGAAGCTACTCATGTGCGTGGAGCCCGGAATGCCGTAAGCGGACCAAAACTCATCACAGAATTCTTGGCGCTCGGGATCTTGCATGCTGACAGCGGGGTTGAAAAGACTTAAGATATCTTTAATATTCGGTTCAAATGGCCCTGCGCAGATGTGCCGCGAAGGAGCAAAAACTCCGCCTCCTGCGCTTCTATATTCGCAAGATGCGCCGAAGTTATTCCAACAGGCCATACCCTCAGGGCGAACTGTGGTTCGGGCATTGTTATATTCATCGGCCGTATCAGGCTGCAAATAACTACCCGATGCAGTTTGATCATACCCAAGATCGGCCGCACCTCGCCATTGATTTTGGATTATTAATTCACCTTGTGGTGAGACACTGGCCATGTGCCAGAAAGGTTTTTTGAAATCGGCCGGAGTTGATATGCCATCTTGAGCTTGCATGCTTTGAATGGTATCAGCCGTGGCGATAAAGACGTTGGTTTTAGTTTTAGCCCAATATTCACGCCAGGAGAGTATTTTATTTGGATACTCATTATTAGAGGAATATTTTTGAGGTTTATTTCCGGCAACCCAGGCTTCGATTTCAGGATCTGTGAGTGGTGCGGTAAAAAAGCTTTCTTTCTTGAATGGTTCGTAATCAGGAGCCGCGAAATAGAATTCGATCGGATCTTCCAAGTTCTGCAGTGGCTGATTAAGGTTGTTGGGATCGGCATAACGGAATAAAGCAGTGGCTTGGGCGTTGTGGATTTCCAGATGACAGCGGGATAGATCCATGGGGTCAATGATTGGGAAATTTGGATCATTGCAGTTGCCTTGAGGAGGATTGCAGAAAACTTGGCAATTGGGTTGAAAATTTAACTCCCACTCGTTAAATAACTTCCAAATTCCCAGACCCTGAGTGCAATTATCCATGCAAGCGTTGAATCCGATTAACGGGCAATTGTTATTTTTAGCTCGATCCCATTTTAGCGTTGGACAGATTAGAGCGGTATGAGGGGCTTGACGCAGGTTTAAGACACCTTGATTCATCCAATTGTAATCGCGGGCGCAGGTAAGTTTTCGCGCTCCGTCATCGGCATGCACCTGATCAGTTCCCCTGTTTTCATATGAGCAGAGATCGCCACCGAATTCAGCTATTGCGGTTTGCGCCAGTTGGCCGCCTCCAACTCCTGAACCCAAATTATTGCGTACAAGCCTGGCTTGATTGTATGGCCAAATTACGTGCGGGGTCCATGTTTTATCCCAGGGGAACCAGAGATTGACGATTTGCTCTTGGCAACCGGGGTTATTGGGATTTTCTTTACAATCTTTAAGTTTTTGCCAGCCTTGGCTGTCGAGCAGGGTTGGGCGGCCATAACTTAAGTAGCCTTCGCCTTTAGCCGGGCGCGGGTAGATGAAGATCATGCCCAGCATTTCTTGGAAGGGGAAGCTCTCGGCCGAGAATTCGTCCGTGGTGAACGACCAGTAACCGCCCCGTTCGCCTTCGTCGATATCCATGTTAAATTCATGCGCGATAGAAGGTAAACAGCCGTCTTGTGGGCGCTCATCTTTTAGCTCTGTACAGATGTTGTTGTCAAACATGTCGATGGTGAGCTTGTATTTATCGCATTCACCGCGCGATGCCAGATTGTTAAATTCAAAGCGCCCGTTTTCATCGGTTAGGCGCTGATCCACCACAACGTTGCGGTATTGCAAGGAAACACGCGCGTTGGGTACGGGCTGGAGCCAGACGCGATCCATGATATAGCCGTGGATTGTGGCATCGCCGATTTCATCAGAACAGCGGCCGCAACCTCCGGGTTTACAATCGGGCGTACAAATGGGTTTTTCGTTCGATTCATAAACCGTTCTAAAGCCGTTTTGGGCGCCGATTTGGTTGACGCAGCGATAGAAAGCAGACTTAGATGGCCACTCGGATTGCGGGAGCCAGTATGATTCTAATCCTAGAATATTTTGGTTTTTAGCAGGATTAAATACCTTTGTATTTTCTACTGCCATCAAACCACAATCTACAAAAATTTGATTTAATAATAGATTATTTTTTGCGTTACTAATTATCTTTTCTGATTTGATAATACAATTCTTAAATGATGGGTTATCGCATGAATAATTTTCAGCTGCCATGGAATTCGTAATTTCAATAGCGCGGTTCAGCTTGCCATTAAGAGCAAAATCATAGCCCAGCTGTTCGCAGGTAAGATTAGTTGGATTCTCACCATCGGCCATAATTTGACAAGGAGGATTTTCGCAGGTTTCGCCGATATATTCTTTTATAGCAATGTTATTCGCATTTGTTGTGATGACTTCGGAACCCAAGATATGGTTGGCCGGGTCGTAATCTGCCGGTTCAACCGGAATATTGCCATCGCATTGCTCGCCAGGTTCTTTGATGCCATTGCCGCAATAACCGCCGGCTTTGGCCAGAATTTTGCATTGGAGCGAGCAATCGTTGCAGGTGGAGCCGTATTGGGCTTCGCAGACGGATTTGCCGTTGTTGTCGCCGTGGTCGCATTCTTCGACATTGGTGTAGAGGTAGCCGTCACCGCAGACGTTTAATTTGCAGGTGGGCAGGCAGGCTTTGTTATTACCATTTTCAAAGCCGTCGTCGCACTCTTCGCCGGGATTTAAAATACCGTCGCCGCAGTAATTGGCTATGATGCATTTACTCCATGAGCTTTCCCATTCGCATTGATTGGGATCTCCCGGTTTTTCACAACGGCGAATGTGTTCGGTGGCATATTCGCGGCAAATACCGCCTGTATTTTGATTGGAGCACTGGGCATCATTATCGCAGTCGATGCCAAGATTAAGGCTTACGCACTCCCTGCCGCCGCCACAGCCCGCGTCGGATTGGCAGGATTGATAAATGGAAGCTATACCCGGATTGTTGGCAAACAGGTTGCCGATGATTAGTGACTCGCGTTCGGCGGGAGTGAGGCAAACTTGCGCCGCGGTAGCGCATCTTGTTTGAGTAATGCCTTCGCAGGATTGATAATTCAGGCCTTTTTTGTTGGGTATGGGGTTTATTTGACAGGTGGTTCCGGGGCAATCCTCATCTGTTCGGCAGAGCTTTTGAAATCCGGTATTTTTATCACAGACTCCTGCGGCAGGCCCGCAAAGATTACCTCCACAATCGTCGTTTGATGTGCAGGGCTGTTCTTTATAAGGACCTTCTGAGCAGATGGCGCTGATTGTGCGCAAGACCTCGCCGTCGCATTGTTCGGGGCCGTTGGTTTTGCCATCGCCGCAGTATGGTGCTTTACCGGTGCAACCGAGCCCGCAAGTTTCAGAATGAGGCTTGGTGCCGTAGCACATGTTGGTATCGGCGCAGTAAGCACCGTTGCCGTTTGCCGGGTCTGAGCCGGCATCGCAATCCTCGCCCGGGCTAAGCTGGCCGTCGCCGCAGTATTTATCGTAGCCCGTGCAGTCGAGATTGCAGTGGCCGTAAGTTCCGTTTAACACACCGTCATCGCAGGTTTCCTGGATTTCACACGTTTGGCCGCCTTCGCAATCCGCGTCGGTCGTACAAGCTCCGCCTGTCTGGTTGCCGCCGCAAAGCCCGTCTAAACGGCCGTTGCCACAGGCGACCTTGGGCTGGCAAACAGAGAGGATTGGATCTTGTGCAAAACGTACGCAATCTTCGCAGACCGTAAGCATAAAGCCGTCGGCCGCGCCCGGGGCGGAGTAATCGCAGGTTTGGATTTTGGTTTCACCGAGTTCGCAGAATTCATCGGCCGAGCAGGTTGAGCCCGGGCATTCGGAATCATCAGCGCAAGAATTGCCTTGGTTGGCGCCTCCCGCGCACACCAAGCCTTTAATACCGTCGCCGCAAATACCACTTATACCCATGACATCGTTGTTGCAGATATTTTTGAATTGATAGCGGTAGCCGGCCGGCTGGCAAGAATTTACGGGCGCGGGTTCGGTGCAGGAAGCGGCGCTTGGATCGAGGCACGGCTTGCAATCCGCATCCACCGTACACCAGCGGCCGTTGCTGATTGAATTGTCGGTACGGCAATATCTCAGCTCCACATTTCCGATACTGATGGCGCTCCACCATTTTTCAGCGAATAAGGGGCGGCCTTGGGAATCAATAACAAAGCTCATGGGAGGTACCTCAAAGTTTGAGGAGAGCTCGTAACGGCGGCCGGAGTCGAAAGATCGGTATTTGTAAAATCTGGACGGCGCGAACGGTTCACTGTCGCCGTAAGGGTCATAAGTTGTTTGCGGTTGGGACCCGTCGGCTTCCATGTACGGACATTTGAATTTGAGTTCGTCCGGATTCCAACATGTTTGGCTGTCATAACCTTCTTGGGATTCACAGAAAAAGCCTTCGGCGCAATCCGTGTCTGTGGCGCAAGGTACGGTGCTTTGCGCGACAGGGTTGTCATCGGGCTTGCAGAGGCCACAGGTTATGAGGCGGTTGACCGGGTCAAGCGGCATGGTTAGACCGAGCTGACTGCCAAGCTGTTCTTGCCATGATGGCCAGCGTGAATTGGTGCGCGCGCGTTGGAAAGTGCCCTCGGATAAGACGGGATAGCGGCTATTGCTATCATAATAACCTTGCAATGCTTGACTGATTGTCTTGAAATCTTCCAGACGTTTTATATCGTGTTGGAGCTTGAATTTAAAGCTGGCGCAACGCAGTTTGTCATCCGGAGAATTATCGATTTTGAGGCAATCCCAATCGGAAATGCAAGTTACCGGGCCGCCAGTGTCCGCGTCGATATGGACCTCGCCTTGGCTGACACCGGTTTGTCCGCCTTTAACGCAAACATTGCCGTTGTCAAAATCAAAATTGATATTGAAAGCCAGGTTGTTAACGATTTGATCAAAAATTTCTTGAGTTACGGTTGAGGCGCCGATATTGTGAGAAACCACCAAGATGTTGGGGTAGATGTTTTGTTCGATGCCGGTGGTATTGGGGAAGCTGATGTAAACCGTGCCGCCGTCGCGGACAGCCGGGTAACCGTCGATTTCAAATTGCTGAGGCGAGCCCAAGAATCCTTGGCGGCGATACCATTCCAGTGGCGTATCCATGTACGGGTTGCGGTAAACGCGGATGCCGATGCCGTCGGATTTGAATGCCGGCGTAGTGAAAGTGAACAGGTATTGGCGCAAAATGCCGGAATCTTGATCGGATTGCGACAGAGGTATGAGACTTGGATTTAGCGCCGGATAAATACCGTTTTCATGATCGCGGCAATACATGGTTTGAAAGTTGAAGAACGGGCCGGTGGGATAGGTGGAGTAGAGATTGGCGTAGAGATCTTTAAGCCAAAGTTCATCGGGATCTTTAACAATGGATTGGTCGGCGTCGCGGAACGGTTCAAAGCGTTCACCTTGGCGCGGAGGCCAGGGATTTTCACAAATAAAGATGGTAACAGGTTCGGATTTGCTAATGAGCGAGCCGGCCGTGTCGCCGTTGCCAAGATTGTCTTCGGTGATTTTAAGCGAGGCAAAAATCCAAGTATAGCCGCTTTGGTCGGAGACTCGTAGAGCCGATTGCGTGACTTCTTGATTGTAAGTTGACTCGTCATCGTTTGTTCGCGCGAGGTCGGCATTGTTAACCACCCAAGGTTCCCATTGCCAAGTGTAAAGGCCGGGTATTTGGCTGATAGCTTGAGCCTGGCCGTTTTGCACTGATTTGGCGCTGGCTTGCAAGAGATGTTCTTCAAAAGCTTCGTCAAAGTAGAACCTGCTGTATTCGGTGGCCGGGTCGGGGGGGCCCAAATCTTCGATTTCAATGGTATTGACCCGACAAATATCGGAACCGGTTTCAAACCACCAGGAGTATTCCCAATCGTTACTATTTGCAATATCACCGCCAACATCAGCAATAGCGGTTACGCCCGATTCGGTGCGTATACCTTGCTTGGTATTGTCATCGTTTGCGGTAAGGAGATCTTCATCGCCTTGGAAACGGACGATGTAGCGGGTATTGGGTTCGAGTGCCTCGCTTAAGCGGTAAACAAAAGCCGTGGTAGAAGTGCCTTTGGCGGCCAGATTGCCGGGCACGGACTGCGCACAGTAAACGGCTTGCGCGGGTGAGCCTGAAATCCAGGCCAGTAATGAGTTCCAGTTATGGACGATCCAGTTCCAGAAACCTTGAGGTTCTTCGGCTCTTGCCAGCGGTGTGGTGCCGTCAGGGCAGTCATTGCCCGTGATTTCCTGAGCGATTATGAAGTTGCCGGAGACGGACGAAACATCCATGGGGCGCTCGAAGTGCGCTTCGATTAAAATATTGCGGCAATAGCCTTGGCCGGCGTTATCACCTTGCGGGAATGGTGCTTGATTTTCGTCCAGTGCAGGACGCGGTGCGCAACAACCGTTATCATCCAAGCCATAGCCCGGGTCGCATTGGGATTCATCGGTTTTGCCGCAACCAACTCCGTAGACAGCGGTGCCGGCAACTTGATCGTATGCGCAAGACAGTCCGGTGGAAAGCACTTTGGAAACCGGATCCGGAGTACCTTGGCCCGGGTCGATTACGGCAAGCTGGAGCGGATCAGCCAAGCCGTCACCCTCGCCAGCGGTGGCTCCGCTTACGGGGTTGCCTGTTGTGTGCGTGATAGACTCACAGAGTTCGCCGGTTTCCAAAATGCCGTTGCCGCAAAAACTGGGATTGTCGTATTTCCATGATGAACCCTCCAAAAGACAAGTGGCGCCGCAACCATCGCCCGTGACTTTGTTGCCGTCGTCGCATTCTTCACCGTCTTCTACGACGGCATTGCCACAACAATTGGGGAATGACGGATCGGCGCAGGAGACAGAACCCAGCTTGATACATCTTTCAGGGTCGCAATAAGCGGGCACGCTCTGGCCCTGCGCAGGAGCTTCACAGGTTTCACCCGCCTCTAAAACCGCATTGCCGCAAACCGAAGCCACGGAAGGAGATGAGCCCGTATGTAAACAGTTATTGGAGCAACCTATGCCGTTTTGATTGCCCAAATCGCAATCTTCGCCTTCGGCGATATCACCGTTGCCGCAGGTGGTGCCGGGCACGGATGAGGCGCCCAAGTTTTTACATCCGACCGTACAGCCGTTATTTGTTCGAGCTTCACAAACGCCGCCCGCATCAAAACAATCATCAAAAACCTGCTGAGTGTCGCAAAGTTGACCTATAAGACCGGAGGCTGTGCTGGTTGTGTCAAAACATCTGACGCCCGGATCGCACATTTCACCTTGAGAATAATCGATATTGCCATCGCCGCAGGAGCCGCCGGGTACGGGCTTCCATAAACAAGTATCGGGACTGCAGAGACCGCCGCCGTCGCATTGTTCGCCGGCGCCGGACGAATTGGGCAAGACCACGCAGGGCTGGCCGGCCAAAGTGGTTCCGCCCGTGCAATAGTTGCTATCAACCGTTTCCACTACTCCATTGCCGCAACGGGCAATTTGGCCGAATACGCCATCAGAACC
>WJLP01000010.1 GCA_014728435.1 Candidatus Uhrbacteria bacterium | reverse complement strand
TTTCGCAAGCGGATTGTGATGATTCGCGGGGTTTTGGAGGATGAGACGGGGACGATTGCAATTACTTGGTTTAATCAGCCTTGGATGTTGGAGCAGGTAAAGCCCGGGGATGAGATTTTTGTTTCGGGGACCGTGAGGCAACATCCAAAATATGGGCGTAGTTTTACCAGCCCTATTTGGGAGCCGGCAAATGCGGAGACTGTGGCGGCTGGTGTCATCGCGCCGGTGTATCCGCTTATTGGGCAAGTTACGCAAAAGACTTTGCGCAAGATAATGAAAGCAACGCTGGATGAGTTTGAGGAGGCGCCGGAAGTTGTGCCGGAGGAGATTTTGAGGAGTGCCAAGCAACCAAGTAAGGTCGAGGCGATTCGTTTTGCACACAAGCCGGAGACGCAGGAACAGGCAAAGATTGGCAGGCAACGTTTTGCTTTTGACGAGGTATTTTTTTATCAATTAGCTTTAAGACTCGCGCGAGCCAAAGCCGATGAAGGTGGTGCGCCGGAGGTTGAGTTTGATGAGAATTTTGCCAAGCAGTTTGTTAAGGGTTTGCCTTTTGAGTTAACAGCGGACCAGAAGCGGGCGGTTTGGGCGGCTTTGCAGGATATGGAAACATCGAGGCCGATGAGGCGCTTGGTGCAGGGCGATGTTGGATCGGGGAAGACTATTGTTGCCGCATTTTGTGCGGCTATGGCGCATCGCCAAGGCTTTTCCGTGGCTTTGATGGCACCAACAGAGATTTTGGCAAAACAGCATGCGATTACATTGAGTAGGTTTTTAGGACAGCATCATATTCCGGTTATGCTTATGACTTCGTCGACGAGGATTTTGTATGAGAATGGCGATGAGAGAGAGATGAGATTGCTGGAAGCAAAAGAGAGAATGGCCAAGGGGCGCGTAGTTGCGGTGGGAACGCATGCTTTGTTGCAGATTGGCCAGTGTCCTCACGACCTTGCGCTGGCAATTGTTGATGAACAGCACAGGTTTGGCGTGGCGCAACGCGAGGCGCTTACTGTAGTGGAGCGCCCAGATCAAAAAGTGCCGCATCTTATAAGTATGACAGCGACTCCGATTCCAAGGTCGCTTCAGCTTACGTTTTTGGGAGATTTGGATGTGAGTGTGATTCGTACAAAGCCTGCTGGGAGAAAGCCAATAGCTACCAATGTTTTAGTTGGAGACGTTGGCAGGAAACTTGCGTATCAATCCATAATGGATGCGGCGATAAAGGGCGAACAAGCTTTTATTGTTTGCCCGTTGATTGATCCATCAGATAAATTAGGGTCAAAAAGTGTTGAGTCGGAAGTTGTGAGGTTGAAAGCAGGTCCATTAAAATCGCTGAAGATTTTGACTTTGCACGGGAAGATGACCAATGCGGATAAAGATACTGCCATGAATGCGTTTAAAAATGGAGAGGCGGATGTGTTGGTGGCTACGACGGTTGTGGAGGTTGGGGTCGACATACCCAATGCTACGATAATGCTGATTGAAAGCGCGGAGAGGTTTGGGTTGGCGCAGTTGCATCAACTTCGCGGGCGCATTGGCAGGTCGGATAAAGATTGTACTTGTTATTTAGTGGCGACGGATGACTCTGTATCCACGGATAGGTTGCGTGTTTTGGAACGCACGAATGATGGATTTGTGATTGCGGAGGAGGATTTGAAGATGAGGGGATCTGGGAATGTTTTGAGTACGCAACAATCTGGAAAAAATATTTTTAAAAACGTGAGGCCGTGGGAGGATTTTGGGATAATGGAAAAAGCTCGGGATGAGGCAGTTAAACTCATGAAGTTGGATGAGATTCTGGAAAATCATCAAGAACTCAAAAAAGCCGCAGAAAGTTTGACTGAGACGGAGCATGGGGAGTGATTATTTGTCCACAGGTATATTTAGATTAGTAATAATTAATGTGTTATACTAATTTGAACTGAATGACAATTGATTTCCTCGGAGGCACATACGAGGAGGACAGACATGGCCTTAAAGCGTCCGCTTTTTAGGAAAGGCATCCCGATAGACCAGAAATGGGCTATCGGCATGTGCCAACGCGTCGTTAGACCGATTGTAGTAATACAAAAAGTCTATCGGGTGTCTGTCCTGAAGAGCGGATATTTGTATATTAAAAAAGAACCTTCAAAATCTGCTGGTAGTGGGTTAGATCCTTCATCAAAATTATGAAGAAAATCACACGTCATAGGAGCGCAATAACTGGACGATATGTTCGTCCGAGTTATGCGAAGCGCAACCCGAAGACTACAGTAAAAGAGACTGATAAACAAAAAGTTAAATAAAATCACATTGCAGGTAGATTTTAATCACTAAATGCAGAGCACGCGAGAGTCGCGGCACTAATTACCAGCAGATTTTGGAGGTCCTATAACCGCCCATTGCGCTGGCAAGAGGTATTTGTTGGGGGGAGGGAAGCTAGACGCGAATTGGCATCGCGTGAGATCTCCAAAATCTTAGCTAAGGGGTTCAATTCCCCCTCTCTCCACCGTAGTACCGCTTGCCTACGTAATAGGCGGTTTTTATTTTTTTAGAGAACAAAAAAATTCTGACATGACGGCTTTTTCCGGACAAGTTACGAAAAAAATCGTTGTCATAATTTAATTGGATGTTAAGGTGATTGTATCACTTAGTGATATATTTTTGTATACAGTTTTCGCCCTCAATTGTGGATTACTTGTCGTAATTGAGACTATCTTTACTTTATAATAGCTCTTTGTCAAGAGCGATAAATGCTGTAAATTTAGTGGTAAGAATGATATTTTAGAAATTAACAGCTTCGCTGATTGTTTTTACTTGTGTGATACTGACTCCTTCGGGGGTTTTTAGGTTTTTTAGTTTGGGGCAAATGATGGTTGTGAAGCCCATGCGAGCAAGTTCTTTGATGCGGAGTTCGGGGAGGGGGACGGGGCGGAGTTCGCCGGTTAGGCCTATCTCGCCGAAGTAGGCGGTTTTTGGGTCGAGGGGTTTGTTGCTTACAGCGCTCGCAATTGCGGCGGCGAGGGCTAAGTCGGTTGCCGGGTCGCGGACCGGGAAGCCGCCGGCTACGTTGGCGTAAACGTCTTTGTCATAAACTTTAAGGCCGGCGTGGCGCGAGAGGACGGCGAGGAGCATGTTGAGGCGGGTGCTATCTAAGCCTGTGGCGCGGCGTGTTGGCTGGCTGTAGCCTGCTGGAGTGACTAGTGCTTGCAACTCCACGAGTAACGGTCGCCTACCCTCGAGGACACAGCCTATGGCAGAGCCGGGAGCTGTTGCGGGCCTGTCTTGCATCATGGCGGCAGATGGGTCCTCGACGATTTTTAGGCCGTTCTCCGTCATGTCTAAAAGAACTGTTTCGTCTGTTGATCCGAAGCGGTGTTTGGTGACTCGGAGGATGCGGAAGCGGTGTAATCTGTCGCCCTCGAGGCTTAAAACCGTGTCTACAACGTGCTCTAGCACGCGTGGGCCCGCAATGTCGCCGTCTTTGGTAACTTGGCCTACGAAGAAGATTGGGACAGAGGTTTTTTTAGCAGTTTGAGTAAGAATTGCGGCCGAGGCTTTGACTTGGGAGATCGAGCCTGCTTCTCCGGTTGTTTCTGAAGTTTTTACTGATTGGATGGAGTCGATTATCGCTAAAGCTGGTTTTTCGGATTCTAAAGTTGCCGAAATTGCTTCAGCGTTTAGGTCTTCTAAGAAGAAGAGATTTTCCGGAATTTTATCGCTAAGCCTTTTAAGTCTTAAGTTTATTTGCGAGGGGGATTCTTCGCCGGTAACGTAGATTACTTTTTTGCCCTGCTCGGCCATCTTTAAAGCAAGCTCGGTTAGAATTGTGGATTTGCCCATTCCCGGCTCGCCGGCGATAAGCGTCACGGAGCCTGGGACAAGGTTGTTGCCGAGGACTGAATCGATTGATTCTAGACCAACTTTTGCCTCGCGTCTAACGTCTAACGTCGAACGTCTAACGTCGTTGAAAGAGGCTAGTTTGGCTGGGGAGGGTTTGATGGCTGAGGCTGGATTATCGGATGCGGATGGCAGAGTTGGTTCTTTGCTGATTGTGCCCCAGGATCCGCAGGATTCACAACGGCCGGACCATTTGGGGAATTGGGCGTCGCATTTGGAGCAGGTGTGGACGGGGATGTTTTTGGGCATGATTTTATCTTACTTTGTGCGACGTGCGTTGTGCAAGTTTATCTAATTTAGTCTCTTATGCTAATCTAGCATGCAAAAATTTTTATGATCGGGAAGTTACATAGGATATGTTGATTTGAGAGCCCACCAAACGGCTTGATGAACATAATGATCATGTTTTGGATTTATTTGTATTTGTTATTTTCGAAATCAATTTGTTCTTGAGTTTTGGCGGGCATGCAATATCGGATCAACTGGCTTCCGAAAGCATTATGATAACACGGTAATAATTGGTAGCTGGCTTTTTGCATATTGCCTACTGGAACGAGGGCGCCACTTACACTATGTGGTTTTAAGTATCCGCGTTCCACGATTTCTTCTTTGGTGCAGGAGCGGCAAATTTGGCCGGTGGCGCAATTGGACGGTTCGGCCGGGCCTATTTTAAAGTTTTTTCCGCGAGCGTCTTGACAGATCGTGCCTTCTTCGATGGTCTTGCAACGCCTGTTGCCCATGCAAGCTTTGTCGGGCGGGCAGCCGCTTTCATCACTGGGTACGTTTGGGTCGCAGCGCAGTGTACCGGGTGGATCTTGGAAGGGGCGGTAAATGTAGATGGGCCACATGGAGCGTACTTTTCCGCAGGAAGTGCCGGCGTAGGCGGAAATGTCCGGATCAAAGCGGATGCGGAAGCCGCTGTAGGCTATTTGGCTGACATTGGCATCCGGTGGAAAGCGGCCTCTGCCAACAATAGTGTGTTTAGCTTCGATTTCATCCAGTTGTTTGGCTGTTAGATTTTGCCCGGTTGTGCTTTGCACGGAAACACGAGCGTTGGGATTAACATCGGCAGCGCCTCCACCGCCCATTTCGAACCAGTAGATTTCTTTGCCTTGGAATTTGAGGCCGGCGCCGCCAACGAACATGTAGTTATGGCAATTGGAAAAGTGCATATCTCCAAATTGCAGACCGCCCACATCTTCCACCATTTGCCGCCAAGCTTGCTGATTTTCCTCCAAGGAATTACCGGGATTGCCGACAACCCCCAAGAAAGTATTGGGATCACCGCCACCCGGAGCAGAGAGGTTGGGCGAGCCGGTTTCAAACAGGTTGAGTATGGCTTCTTCTTTACTGATGTCGCTCTCTTCGGCGTTTTCTATATTTTCTTCACCTTCTTCTAAAAGGTGTTCTTGAGGTACATGAAAATCCAATTGTTCCACTTTGACGGAACCTTTGCCTTTTTTGAAAAATAATTCATTATTGGGATTGATGCCAACGCAGCTCATGTATTGCGCCAAGCTGGAGCCACAATCGCCGCAAAAGTATCCCGCTTTTCCCACTTTTCTGGTGTAACAATTGCGAAAATGATTAGTAACCGGAGGGCGACAGGGGCTTCTCATGCTATCCAATGACCTGCGAAGTGACAATCGCAGTCCGCTAATGGTATCGCCAACTCTTTTTGCTTTTTCGGCAATAGTAGAAGGATGCCAATCGCAGGCCGCGGGTTGATCTGCGCGAATCATACCTAAAATCAATTGCACACTTGGATCAAGGGCACCAGTTGAGTTGCAGTACCAATAGCCATCACTGGCATGGAGTGCCAATAAGCCAGCCGTATTCTGGAACGCGCTGGGTGTTTCGTGAATATCCATTGCTTGGTCACAGCTCATGACAGCGCCGCCGTAGGAAATTTGACCGGCGCCAACGGGGCCGCAGCCTTGGACTTGGTAGGCTAGAGTGCGTTTGTACCAGATAGGATCGATTGTTCCGTTGGTGCAAGAGGTTTCTTTGCCATTTGCACTGGTAAATCCCGTGCGAACATAAACCGAGCCTTTATTGATAATACCTTCATTAATCCAGACGTTAAGCACGCCGGCCGCGTATTTGATTTGTTCTTCACGGGATTTATTTTTAAGTAAGGATGTATCGGCCGCGCAGACGCTGAACATGCGCTTGGCCGGGGTGTCACCCTTGGCAACCGGTCTAAGTTCCGTTGGATTGTCGATAGGCTCATAAAAATCTTCGTAACTGTCACTGGGATCAAGTTTTAATAAGGGATTAAAAGGTTCGGCATCGGGGTCAACATAACGGCCAGGATCCCAATCTACGGGAGGTTCTTGAATTTGCGGTTCGAAATATCCGCGCTCACTGGGAAAGGGTACTTCCTCGACAATTTTTACTTTGAGCGGATCCAATCGGGCGGTATTGGGGTTGAGATTTACCAAGATTACATAGGCGGAGATGATAATGGCCATACCCATGAGCGCGTCTTTAATATAGTCTTTGGCGCGTTGCGTGTCGATGCCTTTGGCGGAATAAATATAAAGAATACCGCCCCAGATAAGCATTACAGCCGCGGCAATTAAAGCAACTCCAAATAGGTATTTTTGAAAACCGCTAACATAAGCGCCGATATAATTTATGAGCAGGTATTCGTTTTTAACGCGGGGAGATTCGAATTTGACGCCTGGTATATCGACACCGAGTTTGGGGGTGATGTATTGGCTGGTTTTGGGAGCTTCATCGTCTTTTTCATCTTTCTCGGCTTGGCGACCATAGCCCAAAAAATCTTCGATATAAGCGGATCTGAAATCAGTGGCGATGATAGGTGTATTGGGGCAGAGGGCGGATGCGCTTGATTGGACTTTTTGGCATTGATTGACACTAATGGAAACGCAGTCCAATTCATATTCTTCGTTACTTTTTTGTTGAGCCTGTTCTTCAGCCCAGCCGCAACCCTGACCGATTGGTGTTTCCAGGCAAACTTTGCCGGTGTTACCGTTACCGTTAAAGTTACACAGGCAGCAGGCGTATGCCGTTGTACCACCGATAAGGAATGCGAAACCGGCAAAAGTAAAAATTGCAAAGATTTTATGAGTCAGTAATTTGCGGATAAGCATAGAATTTATGAAGGTGGCCAAGAGCAGTTTTTGCTGCGGTTAGGGGCTCCGTCGGTTTTCCATTCAAAATGCCACACTTCCTTGCAATAGCGATTGAAGCCGGCGGCGGACATAATATCTTGAAGCAGTTTTACGTTAGCTTCGGTATTTTTTTGAGTTTGGGTGCTGACATCACAGCATGTGGTTAGGTCTTGGCCATCTTTACGCAGACCCACATCAACCGCTACGCCGATTCCGTGCAAGGAACCTCCCGGGAAAGAAACGGTAGTACCGAGTGTGTCGGGATCGCTTTCCATGGCAAGGCAGGCGGCTTGGATTTGGGTTAATAGTGGGCGATAACCGTCGTAAACGACTATTTCATACGGTCCTCCATCCCAGCTTTGGGCTATTGCCCCGGCTCTTTTGAGCGCGAGAATTGCATCAGGGCGTAGAGATTTGTTATTACCCACAACGCCCGTGGAGTTTTCTATGAGTTGCATTTCGTTTAATTCGGCCATACCAGTAGTTTGTTTGGGTGGGGTTTTTGTTTTGTCGCAAAAGCCTTGGCATTTTTCGACAGAGTCGCAGAGGCGTGTGGGATAGGTGACATTATTACCCAGAGGATCTTTTGCGTTGGGGCTCATTGGTTTGCCTTGCAGATTTTCTGGCGGCTCGTCGTTTAAGACGAAACTATTGTCTTTGATGCATGGTATATTTAGAGGTGTCGGCGAATCGAGATTGGGATTAATATTGGAAAGAATCACATAAACGCCAAGGAATAAAATTAAGCCTATTACCGCTTCTTTTATTTTTTCTTTTGCATCTTGTACTTTAGCTCCGGTAGCGCTTATAATGTATAGAATTCCACCGTAAATTATCATGATCGCGGCGACTATTAGAGAAACGCCGGTTAGATATTTGTAAAAAGCCGCGATGTATTGTGCTAAAAACGGAATTGCAACGCATTGACCGCCATTACAGTTAACGATTTGGGGTTTGGAGCTGAACGATAGGCCTCTGGGAGTGATGGATAAATTAGGTGTAGATAATTCTTCTTCGCCGCAATCGAATTGTTGGTGCAATTGGCTTTCCGAGGTTTGAGCCAGTAAAAAATTACACGCAAAAAAAGAAGCTATAATAAATAAGAAAATCTTGGAGGATTTTTTCCAAATTGAAGAATTTGATGGGTTGATTCGCATCTTTTAGCTAATTATAACATATTTTAAAGTCAGAAAGTAACGGAGCCGCTTGTTATTGACAGCTTTGATATGCGGCCATTTTTTTTGCATGCAACCCTTCATTGCCTTGTTTTTTACCTATGTATGACCAGAAGGCCGCGGAGGGATTTTTTTTGTTTTTTTGAATTCCCGGGTTTTCAATAATTGCCCTGATGCCACCTTCAACAGTAAGCAGATCCGCCCCCGTGAAACAAGTATCTCCGATTTGCGCGCTCCAGTATCCATCGCAGTGGCAAGTATTGTTATTTGCGCAAGCGGAAGGAATGGTGTATTGGCTAAGGCCAAAGCCATGGCTAAAACGCGTATCCAAACCGTAGTCGGGTTTATTTGGGTCAAATTCATCATCGTTTAGAGGCATTACGGGTTTACCTCCACCTCCGGTTCCGGCCAGTTCTTGGCAAGTTGGGTAAGCTGGATTAGGTTTTCCTTGAATAGCTCTAAAACAATTGGAAGGATATATAGGCAAATCCGAATCAAATGTTTTGCCTGAATGGAATTTGCGCGAACGTAGAAAATCGACCCTTGATTGGGGTATTCGGGATGCTAGTTTTTTAAAATTGACGGCGAAATTTTCATCGTGTCCGATTGCGTTTGGCAAGCCGGCGGATTCGGTTTTAATAATCGCCGCAACAATACACGG